>DASVRH010000041.1:0-13015 GCA_036388715.1 Solirubrobacteraceae bacterium
CACGAGGACCACGTGGGCGAGGCGCCCGCCGACGACGCGCCGGCCGCGCGCGAGCCCCGCTCCCACGTCGAGCTCGTCGTGGTCGCCGTCCTCGCGGCGCTCCTCACCCTCGCGACCGGCGTCTACCCCGATCCCCTCTTCGACGCCGTCCGCGAGGCCGCCGAGTCGTTCCACGGGCTCCTCTGAGGGGTAGGCCTCTCGTCATGGACGACGAGCGCGAGCCGGATCTCAGCGAGGACGCACGGAAGATCGACGAGGGGCAGGGCGGCTACCCCGAGGAGAACCCCTCGGGCGGCGGCGGCGGGCAGGACCGCAGCGGCAGCGGCGGCGACGCCGCCCCCGACACCGAGGGCGGCCAGGACGAGAGCGCGAGCGGCGCGACCGGCAACCCGGACGCCGCCGGCGGCTGACGCCGCGCATCGCTTCTCCGGAGCCGGGTACCCACCCCCTATGAAGCTGATCCGGAGCCGGAAGAAGTCCCCCACCACCTTCGAGCGCGTCACGGGGTTCGTGAAGCTCGGCGTCAAGGGCCTGGTCGTGCAGCGCGTCGCGCGCCGCGGGCTGAAGACCTACAAGTTCTTCAGGCGGGCCGTGCCGCTCGCCGGGCTGGCCGCCATTGGCGCGGTGGTCGCGAAGAAGGTGCGCGGTGACAGCGGGCCTTCCACGACCTCGTACTCGGCGCCCGCGAGCGGCGGCGCCTCTTCGGGCGGCGGCGCGCCGGCGGGCACCAGCGCGGCGGCGGCGGCCACCGCGGCCACGGGCACGCCTCCCGTCAACGGGGCGGGCGCGGCCGCCGGCCCGGACATCAGCGACGCGCTGGACGACGCCGGCGTCGAGGGCTCCGGCCCCGACACGCCCAAGGAGGCCGCGGCCCCCGGCCTCGGCGACGAGCAGCCCGGCGACGAGCAGAGCGGCGGCGGCGACAAGGCCGACAGCGCGTACGAGAGCGCCGAGGCCGGCAAGACGCCGACCGACAGCGAGCTCCAGGTCGAGGGGCCGAACGAGAGCACGCCGCCCCCGCCCGACAAGACGACCACCTAGATCCGCGCGCGGCCCCGACCGCGCGGGTGACCCACCTCACACCCTGACCGGCCCCTCCAGCGGGCCGGTCGGGGAACATTCCCCGCATGGGATGCAGCACCCCGAGCGATCCTGCGCGCCTGGCGCGTCGCATCCAGCGCCGCCTGTTCTGGACCGGCGCGATCGTCAACGGCATCGCGGCGTTCGCGCTCGCGACGTACCTGCTCGTCATCTTCCCGCCCGAGGAGCAGGGTCAGTTCCTCACGCGCTGGACGGGACTGGCCTCGACCGCGCTCTACCTGACCTTCGCCTCGCTGGTCGGCGGCCGGATCTCGGCGCGGCTGTGGCGGCGCTCGCGCGCCTGGCTGGCCACGGGCGAGACGCCCACCGACAAGCAGCGCCGCCAGCTGCTGCGCCTGCCCAAGCGGCTGGCCTTCAACAGCTTCATGCTGTGGCTCCTCGCGGTGCCGGTGATGGGGATCGCGCCGATGCTCGACATCTCCGTCCAGTTCGGGATCGAGGTCATGACCTCGACGGCCCTCGCCGGCCTGACCGCGGCGGCCGCCGTCTTCCTCGTCGACGAGCGCGTCCTGCGCCCGGCCGTCGCCCTCGCGCTCGACGCCGAGACCGCGCCGGAGACGCGCTCGCTTGGCATCGGCGCGCGGATGCTCATCACGTGGCTGCTGTGCTCGGGCGTCCCGCTCATCATGCTCGGGCTGATCCCGATCGGCCGCCAGCCCGACGAGCCCGAGGACCTCATCGTCCCCACGCTGTTCGTGGTGGGGGTCGCGTTCGCGACCGGGCTCTTCACGACCAAGCTCGCGACCAGCTCGGTGACGCGGCCGGTGCGGTCGATGCGCAAGGCCGTCGACCGCGTGCGCGACGGCGACCTCGACGTCACCGTCCCCGTCGACGACGGGAGCGAGCTCGGGCGCCTGCAGGCCGGCTTCAACGCGATGGTCGCGGGCCTGCGCGAGCGCGAGCAGCTGCACGACCTCTTCGGCCGCCAGGTCGGGCTCGACGTCGCGCGCCGCGCGCTGGAGCAGCAGCCCTCGCTCGGTGGCCAGACGCAGAACGTCAGCGCGCTGTTCGTCGACGTGATCGGGTCGACGGCGCTCGCCGAGCGCGAGCCGGCCGAGCGCGTCGTCGAGCTGCTCAACCGGTTCTTCGACGTCGTCGTGCGCGTGGTCGACGAGCACGGCGGCATGGTCAACAAGTTCGAGGGCGACGCCGCGCTGTGCGTCTTCGGCGCGCCGATCGAGGACGACGAGCACGCCGCCCGGGCGCTCGCCGCCGCACGCGACCTGCGCCGCCGCCTCGACCGCGACGAGAACGGCCTCGACGCGGCGATCGGCGTCGCGTGCGGCGACGCCGTCGCCGGCTACGTCGGCAGCGAGTCGCGCTTCGAGTACACCGTCATCGGCGACCCGGTCAACGAGGCGTCGCGGCTCACCGAGCTGGCCAAGCAGCAGCCGTCCCGCCTGCTCGCCAGCGCCGACGCGGTGACGTGCGCGGGAGAGGGCGAGGGCGCGCACTGGGAGCTCGACGGCGAGGTGACGCTGCGCGGGCGCAGCACGCCGACGCGCCTCGCCGTGCCGCGGGGAGAGGACGCGCCCTCGGCCCAGGACGCGCCCGCCGCCGAGGCGCCCGCGCCGCGCGCCGACCGCGCCACGGTCTAGCTTCGCGCCCGTGCGCGAGACCACGCCCACCGTCCACCTCATCGCCCGCCCGTCGCTCGACGTCGACGGGATGCGCGCCTACCTCGACGCCGTCGGCGGCGCGTCATGGCTCGACCGGCGGCTGGCCGAGGACGGCGCGGAGGCCGAGCTGCTCGTCGAGTTCGCGGGGCGCGCGTGCTACCGCAGCTGGGAGCCGGGGCTGAACCCGAACGTCACGCGGATCCGCGCCGACCAGCGGGAGTACTTCGCCAACCTGCTGGCCAGCGCGCACGGCAGCGTGCTCGAGCACGCGTCGTGGTCGTTCGCCTTCCGCGACGTCTCGCGCGTGTTCACCCACGAGCTGGTCCGCCACCGCGCCGGCTCGGCGTTCAGCCAGGAGAGCCTGCGCTACGTGCGGCTGACCGACATCGGCTTCCGCGTCCCGCCCGCGCTCGAGCCCGTGCGCGACCAGGTCGTCTCGATCGTCGAGCAGCTCGAGGAGGTGCAGGCGTCGCTCGCCGCCGAGCTCGGCCTCGACGACGAGGGCGTGCCGTTCGCGGTCAAGAAGGAGGTGACCTCCGCCCTGCGCCGCCTCGCGCCGATCGGCCTGTCGACCGACATCGTCTGGACGGCGAACGCGCGGACGCTGCGCCACGTCATCGAGATGCGGACCGCGGCGGGCGCCGAGGAGGAGCTGCGGCTCGTCTTCGACCTGGTCGCCCAGCTCATGCTGCGCGAGGCGCCCGGCCTCTTCCAGGACTTCGCGCGCGCGGACGACGGAACGTGGGTACCCGAGCACCGGAAGGTATGAGAAGGGCCCCGCGGATCTGGCTGATCGTCGCTGTCGCGCTCGGCGTGCTGGTCGTCCCCTTCTGGCTGTTCCTCCGCACCGACTCGCAGAGCTTCCGCATGAGGGCCGGCTCGATGGAGCCGACCTTCGAGCCCGAGGAGCGCTTCACGGTGAACAAGGAGGCCTACGACGAGGAGCGCCCGGAGCGCTACGACATCGTCGTCTTCCACCCGCCCGAGGGCGCGCTCGAGGGGACGTGCGGCAAGCAGGGGGCGTTCGGCGTGCTCTGTCCGAAGCCGACCGGGGGCGCGGCCGACGTCACGTTCCTCAAGCGCGTGGTCGGGCTGCCCGGCGACGAGGTGCGGATCGTGGAGGGCAAGGCGGTCATCGACGGCAGGCGCCTGGCCGAGCCGTACGCGAACCTCGGCGCCTGCGGCCCCGAGACCTGCACGTTCCGCGGCACCATCACCGTCCCGCCGGACCACTACTTCGTCATGGGCGACAACCGCGGCGCGTCGGACGACAGCCGCTTCTGGGGCCCGATCCCGGGCGACCAGATCGTCGGCCGCGTCGACGACTGCTGGCCGCTCGGCCTGCGGTGCACGGAGGACGACCGAACCGGGTAGTCCCCGCCGCATGGCCGAGGACGACGTCGTCATCACGCCGTACCGCGACGGGCCGCTGCTCGTCCGCGGCCCGTTCACGTTGCGCGACCAGGACGGCAACGAGATCGAGGTCGGGCGCAAGACCGTCGCCCTGTGCCGCTGCGGGAAGTCGCGCACGCGGCCGTTCTGCGACGGCACGCACCAGCTGATCCGCTTCCGCGCCCCGAGCGGGCTGGAGGATGGGCGCGAGGCGGGGGCCGAGAAGGGCCGCTTCTCGCGCGACGCGGCGCCCCGCGACCCCTAGGCCGCGGTGGGGTCGAGCGGGGTCGAGGTGTGGGAGAGCGGCGCGAGGAGCGAGCTGCGGCCCGCCTCCCACGCGCCGAGCAGCTCGGCCGCCCAGCGCGCCTCGATCGCCGCGAGCGCGCGGGCGCCCCACAGGACGTCGCCGGCCAGCGCGGGCTCGGTGCGGACGAGGCCGCCGGCGAGGTCGACGGCGGCGATCGCCTCGTGGACGGCGTCGGCCTCCACGTGCTCGTCGAAGAAGTCGGTCGCGCGCTCGCCGAAGCCGAGGCGGCGCAGCGCGTTGCCGTAGCGGCGGTTCGGCAGCGACGAGGTCATCTCGAAGAGCGCGAGGTGGCCGACGATCGCGCCGCGCCAGCGGCGGTGCAGGCCGAGCATCGACATCAGGTTCACCGTGGCGAGCGTCAGGGCCGGGATGCGGTCGACGTACGCGCCGTAGGAGGCGTCGAGGCCGAGCTCCTCCATCGCCTTGGCGAACAGGACGGCGTGGATGCGGTCGGCGCGCCCGCCGCCGAACTCGTCGGCCTCGATCTCGACCGCGGCCGCCTTGGCCTGCCCGGACAGCCGCGGGATCACCCAGGCGTGCGGGTCGGCCTCCTTCAGCTGGTAGGCCGAGCGGTGGACGACGAACTCGAGGACCTCGTCGAGCGTCCCGTTGCGCTCGAGGTGACGCGACAGCGAGGGGCCGTCGTCGGCCTCCGCGATCGCGCGCAGCGCGACGTCCATCTCCTCGGGCGCCACGGCCTCGCCGTCCGGCGCGCCGGCGAGGGCGAAGAGCGCGTCGGTGAAGACGGTCTCGAGCTCGCGGCGCAGCGCGAGCAGCGAAGGCTCCCACTCCCAGCCCTCGTCGACGCCGTCGAAGCCGCGGTAGTGCAGCTCGTAGAGGACGTACAGCGCGAGCTGGAGGTCCTCGTCGGCGAGCGCGTCGTCCGACGGCGGGAGAGGCGGGGCGCTCAGCGCGTGGACCGGTTCGGCGAGCGCGGTGATCAGCGCGTGGGAGACGTCGCCGCGGGGAGTGGGGACAGCGGGCATCGGAGCGGTGCGGAAGCGTACTGGCCGTCAGTCTCGGGCGAAGCGATCGGCCAGGTGCTCTACGGATGCCCGAGGGCCGTGGTCCTTGAACACGGCGCGGACGCGCTCCGCCCCTCCGCCGGCGCCGGCCATCGCCTTCGCCGTGGCCAGGTGGGCCTCGGCGCCGAGCCGCGCGGCGTGCGGCTCCAGCGCGTCGAGGAGCGCGGCCAGCCGCGGCGCGAGCGGGCCGACGGCGCCCGTGCGGTAGGCCTCGACGCGGTCGAGGTGCGGGTCGGAGCGCTCGGGGGCAAGGTCGCCGGCCACCAGCGCGGCCACGAGCGAATGGACGACGGCCACCACCGCCGCCGCCTCGGCGACCGTCGCCTGGGTGTCCGGCACGCGGACCTCGAGCGTGCCGTGGCGCGGGTGCGGCCGCAGCTCCCACCACCACAGCGCCGGATCGCCCAGCTCGTCGAGCGCCTCCGCGTAGGACTCCCACGTCAGCGCCGGCGGCATCCCCTGGCGCGGGAGCAGCTCGCTGATCATCGGCCGCACCGAGGCCAGGCCGGTGTCGGCGCCCGCGTAGACGGACCCATTCGCCGCGAGCGCGGCGACCAATGGCAGCCAGGGCCGCAGGTCGTTGTAGACGCGCATGGCCACGTCGGCCGGACGCACGCAGACATGGACCTGGAGCGCGAAGACCAGCTGGCGTCGGGCGACGTCGCCGTGCTCGGCCTGGATGCGGTCGTAGCGCCCGCCCTGGTTGAGCTCGCCCAGCTCGGCGGCGAAGGGATGCACGCCCGCGCCCGCCACGCGCAGCCCGAGCGGCTCGCAGACGGCGAGCAGGTCGCGCCGGGCGCGCAGCAGCTCCGTCGCCGCCTCCGTCGCGCCCGCCAGCGGCGGCAGCACGATCTCGACCTGGGCGGCGGGCAGCTCGAGGGTGAACCGCGGGTCCCCGCCCAGCGCGGCGACGACCTCGCGCGCGCGCGGCGCGAGGTCGAGCGTCTCCGCGTCGAGGAGCATGAGCTCGTCCTCGACCCCGATGGTGAGCGGGTGCGGCGGCTCGAACGTGGCGCGGAGGGAGTGGGCGGCGTCGCTCATCGGTTTGCGCAAGGCGCGCGGAGGATATGAGTACGAAGCCGTGCGGCTTCTGACTCCCCCTGGCGTCTTCGCGCCCATCAGCGACTCCCGCTTCCTCGCGGACGTCCTGCGTGAGCAGACGCTGCCGCCGCGCGCCTCCGTCCTCGACCTCTGCACGGGCAGCGGCATCCTCGCCATCACGGCGGCGATCCGGGGCGCCCGCAACGTCACGGCCATCGACTGCTCGCGCCGCGCCGTCCTGACCACGCGCGTCAACGCGCGGCTGAACGGGACGAAGGTCCGCGCGCTGCGCGGCGACCTCTTCGACCCGGTCGGAGACCAGCGCTTCGACGCGATCGTCTCCAACCCGCCCTACGTCCCGGCCGAGACCGACGAGCTGCCCACCAAGGGCCTCGAGCGCGCGTGGGACGCCGGCACCGACGGCCGCGTCCTGCTCGACCGCATCATCGAGGAGGCGCCCGACCACCTGCGGCCCGGCGGCTTCCTCCTCATCGTCAGCAGCTCGGTGCTCGGCACCGACCTGACGCTCCAGGCGATGCGCGACGCCGGCCTGGAGGACGTCGACGTCGTCGCCCGCCAGCGCGGCCCGCTCGGCCCACTGATGCTCGCGCGCGCCAAGACGCTCGAGGAGCGCGGGATGCTCAAGCCGGGCCAGCGCCACGAGGACGTCATCATCGTCCGCGGCCGCCAGCCCGTGCCCGAGGGCTGGCGCCTGCCGACCGACGCCGAGCTCGCGGCGTCGGCCGCCGCCTCGGCCTAGCGGCTACTCCTCCGCGCCCCGCTCGGCGACCTTCCCCTTCAGCTGCTCCATGACGTCGGGGTCGCGCAGCGTCGTGACGTCGCCCAGCTCGCGCCCCTCGGCGATGTCTCGCAGCAGCCGGCGCATGATCTTGCCCGAGCGCGTCTTGGGCAGGTCGGCGGCCCAGATGATGCGCTTCGGGCGCGCGAGCTTGCCGATCCGGTCGGCCACGTGGTCGCGGATCGCCTGCTCCTTGCCCTCCTCGTCCTCGCCGCGCAGCGTGACGAACGCGACGATCGCCTGCCCGGTGTCCTCGTCGTGCTGCCCGATGACCGCCGCCTCGGCGACGTCGGGGTGCGAGACGATCGCCGACTCGACCTCCGCGGTCGAGAGCCGGTGGCCGGAGACGTTGATGACGTCGTCGATGCGCCCGATGACCCAGAAGTAGCCGTCGTCGTCCTGCCGGGCGGCGTCGCCGACGAGGTACGTCTCCTTGCCGAAGCGCTTGAAGTACGTCTCGATGAACCGCTCGTCGTCGCCGTAGAGCGTGCGCAGCATCGAGGGCCACGGCTGCGTCAGCACGAGCAGGCCCTGGCCGGACCCCGGCTCCATCTCCTCCCCGTCGGACTCCGAGAGGATCTTCGCCTCGATGCCGGGCAGCGGGATCGTGCACGAGCCCGGCTTGGTCTCGGTGATGCCGGGCAGCGGCGAGATCATGATCGCGCCCGTCTCGGTCTGCCACCACGTGTCGACCACCGGGCAGCGCCCGCCGCCGATGACCTCGTGGTACCAGAGCCACGCCTTCGGGTTGATCGGCTCGCCGACGCTGCCGAGCAGCCGCAGCTTGTCCAAGTTGTGCTTGTTCGGGTACTCCTCGCCCCACTTGATGCAGGCGCGGATCGCCGTCGGCGCGGTGTAGAAGAGCGTGACGCCGTACTTCTCGCACAGCGCCCACCAGATGTCCTTGTCCGGGTAGTCGGGCGCGCCCTCGTACATCACCGAGGTGCAGCCGTTGGAGAGCGGGCCGTAGACGATGTACGAGTGCCCGGTCACCCAGCCGACGTCGGCCGAGCACCAGTAGACGTCCTCGTCGGGCTTGAGGTCGAAGACCCACTGGTGCGTCCACGACGTCTGCACGAGGTAGCCGCCGGTGGTGTGGAGGATCCCCTTCGGCTTCGCCGTCGAGCCGCTCGAGTAGAGGATGTACATCGGCGTCTCGGCGTCGAGCGGCGCCGGCTCGCACTCGTCGTCGGCCGCCTCGAGGACGTCGTGCCACCAGACGTCGCGGCCCTCGGTCAGCGGCGCGTCGTTGTCGACGTTGCGCACGACGACGATCGTCTCCAGCGCGTCGCCCATCTCGCCGGCCACGCCGTCGACCTGCTCCTTGACCGGCGCCGCCTTGCCCTTGCGCCGCGCGCCGTCGGGGCAGATCAGCACCTTCGCGCTCGACACCTCCATGCGCTCGGCGCACGAGTGGGCGCTGAAGCCGCCGAAGACGACGTTGTGGATCGCGCCGATGCGCGTGCACGCGAGCATCGCGACGGCGACCTCGGGGATCATCGGCAGGAAGATCCCGACGACGTCCCCCTGCTCGACACCGAGGTCCTTCAGCGCGTTGGCGCAGCGCTGGACGTCGCGGTGCAGGTCGGCGTAGGTGACGTCGCGCGTCTCGCCCTCCTCGCCGTGCCAGTGGAAGGCGACGCGGTCGCCGCGGCCGGCCTCGACGTGGCGGTCGACGCAGTTGTAGGAGACGTTGAGCCTGCCGCCGGTGAACCACTTGTAGAAAGGCGGGTCGGAGTCGTCGAGGACCTTGTCCCAGCGCTCGAACCAGTCGAGCCGCTCGGCCTGCCTCTCCCACCACGCGAGCCGGTCCTTCGCGGCCTCCTCGTAGACGCCGGGGTCGCTGACGACGGCGTTCTCGCGGAAGCCCTGCGGCGGCTCGAAGCGCTCGACCTCGGACAGCTCCTCGAGCCGTGCCGAGAGATCCTCCTGCGTGCCCGCCATGTCGGTCGCTCCTCTCCTCCGGGACTCCGGAGGCGGAGCCTAGCGCCGCTTCTTCTTCTTTTTCTTCGACTGCGGATGCGGCTTGGGGGCGGGCGCCTCGTCGGCGGCCGGCTCCGGCGCGGGCGCGTGCTCGGCGCGCACCGCGTCGCGGCGCTCGCGCAGCTCCTGCTGGGTCGGCCACGGCTCGGCGCGGCCCGTCGCCCACGCGGGCGGCGGCCCGCCGGCCGAGCGCCCGGCGATGACCAGGCCGACGAACGTCAGCCAGAAGAGCAGCAGCAGCGGCGCGAGGCCGAACGCGAGCACGACGATGGCCCCGATGATCACGCCGAGGATGCCGAGGAAGCGCGTGAGCAGCCCGACGCGCATGGCGTTGATCGAGACGAGCACGATCGCGATCGCGAAGGCGAAGATGCCGAGCGCCTGGAGGATCGCGCCTGCGGGCACGATGCCCTCGATCTCGATGTCGCGCGCGGCGCCCGCGGTGCGCTCGCTCGCGTCGGCGAAGTTCGACCACCCGATCCAGGTCCCGAAGTCCTTCAGCGCGGTGCCGAGCGGGTAGAGCGCGAGCGCGGCGGCGATCGACCATCCGACCGCGCGGCTCACCTGCGGGTTGCGCGCGCGGGTGGCGCGGAAGAGGTAGGTCAGCGCGCCGAGGGCGAGGAGCGTGCCGAGGATCGACGCGATCGTCGTGAGCGACAGCAGCGCGACCTTGTCGCCGAGGTAGTCGACCTGCCGGACCTCGAGGCTCGACTCGGTCGGCGCCTGGCCCGTCACCGCGCCGCGCAGCGACTCGACGACGGTGACCGCGCCGGTGGTGTCGTCGGGCTCGCCGCTCGTGATGAAGACGTAGCCGACGATGCCGGCGAAGCTCAACAGGCCGCCGAGGATCGCGGCCGTCGCGGCGCGCGGGCGCCACTCGGCCTCCCAGGCCAGCGTCTCCTCGACGGTGCTCACTCGGACGGCTCGTCCGCCGAGCGCGTGGCGTAGCCGTTCGGGAGGGCGTGGCGCGGCGGGACCCAGTCGAGGTCGTCGCGCTCGACCGCGCGGGAGAGGCGGTCGCCGGCGGCGAGGAGCAGGTCGAGCGCGGGGGCGACGACCCCGAGCGCGGTCTCGATCCGCCGCCGCCACAGAAGCTGTGCGGGTGATGGCTGCGCCATGGCCGCCGAAGTGTAAGACTCGGCGACCCGATGAAGATCCGCGAGGTCATGACCGAGTCGGTCGTCACGGCGCCCCCGGATTGCCCGGTGGCCACGATCGCCGAGCTGATGCGGGAGCGCAACGTCGGGTCCGTCGTGCTCGTCGACGGCGACGGGACGCCGATCGGGTTCATCACCGACCGCGACCTCGCGGTCAGCGTCCTCGCCGACGGGCGGGACGGCACCGACCCGGCCGAGGCCCATGCCTCCACCCCGGTGATCACGGGCGAGCCGGAGATGGACGTCCACGCCGCGGCTGAGCGCATGGTCTCCCACGGCGTGCGCCGCCTGCCGATCGTCGACGGCGACCGGATCGCCGGCATCCTCACGCTCGACGATCTCGCGGTGCGGACGGGCGATCTGGGTATTGCCCAGGCGATGACGTCCGAGCTGGTCCAGGCGCAGATGCCGGGCTTCTACTTCTTCGACCGCGGCGGCTGATGACGAAGATCGCCGTCTACGGCGCCACCGGCTACACCGGCCGGCTGGTGTCCGAGCAGCTGCGCGACCGCGGGTTCGACGCCGTGCTGTGCGGCCGCAACGCCTCCAAGCTGCGCTCGCTCGCGGAGTCGATCGGGGTCGACTGGCCGGTGCGCGCCGCGGCCATCGACGACGCGCCGGCGCTGCGCAAGGCGCTCGCGGGCGCGGACGTCGTGATCTCGTGCGCGGGCCCGTTCACCTTCTACGGCGCACCGGTGATCGAGGCGGCGCTCGACGTCGGCGCGCACTACGTCGACACGACCGGCGAGCAGCCGTACATCCGTCGCGTGTACGAGCACATGGACGGGCCGGCCTCCGCCGCCGGCCGCGCGGTGATCCCGGCCGTCGGCTTCGACTACCTGCCCGGCGACCTCATCGCCTCGCTCGCCGCGCGCGGGCACGAGCCGCTCGACGAGCTGACGATCGCCTACTCCGTCGCGGGCTTCGGGATGTCGCGCGGGACGCTGCGCTCGGCGCTCGAGATGCTGGGCGGTGACTCGGAGGACATCGAGTACGCCGACGGCGGCTGGCGGCCCGGCGGTCGCCAGCCGATGCGCGAGACCTTCCCGTTCCCGGACCCGATCGGCGTGCAGCCGGTCGTGCGCTACCCGGGCGGCGAGGTGGTCACGGTGCCGCGCCACGTCGACGTGCGCAACCTGCGCTACCGCTGGAACTCCGCCACGTTCGCGCCCCACGCCTCCCTGAAGGGCGTCGTGCCCCTGACGTTCCCGCTGCTGAAGGCGGTGCTCAGCACGCCGCTGCGCGATCTGGCGGAGACGCAGATCGACCGGCTGCCCGAGGGGCCGCCGGAGGACGCGCGCAGGGCGTCGCGGTGGACGATCGTGGCCGAGGCGCGTTCTCGGTCGGGCTCCGTCGGCCGCGCGGTCGTCAGCGGCCGCGACCTGTACGGGATCACCGCGGTCATCGCGGTGCGCTGCGCCGAGCTGCTCGGGGCGGAGGGGTTCACCGGCGCGGGCGCGCTCGCACCCGCGCAGGCGTTCGACCCCGAGGACTTCCTGCGCTACCTCGGGCCCCACGGCGTGGAGTTCCGCGTCGAGGAGCCCTCGCGGCCGCGCGCCGCCGCCGCGAAGGCGTGACGGAAAGGGGCGCCTGCCCCGCCTGCGCCGCGCCCCTCGCCGCGCCGGCCGGACCCCTTCGCCGGTGCCCGTCGTGCGGCTCCGCGGTGACGGTCGCCCCTCCCGTCGTGGGCGCGCGCGACGCGGGGCGGGTGAGGCCGCGAGGGTCGCGCCTCGCCGCCCCGCTCCTGACCCTGTTCGATCGCGAGAGGCTGCGGAGCGTCCCTGCCGCGCCGGCCCGGCTCCTCGACGTCGGCGCCGGCCGCGGTCGCTTCGTCGCCGCCGCCCGCCGCGCGGGCTACGACGCGACGGGGATCGAGCCGTCGCCGCGCGGGGTCGCGGCGGCGCGCGAGGCGTACGGCGTCGAGCTGGCCGCGGTCGAGCTCGGCGAGGCCCGGGGGGAGGGCCTCGACGTCGTCACGGCGTGGCACGTGCTCGAGCACCTCGACGACCCGGGCGCGGCCCTCGACCGGATCCGCTCGCTGCTGCGGCCGGGCGGGACGCTGGTCGTCGGCGTCCCAAACCTGGCGAGCCTCCAGGCGCGGCTGTTCGGCGTGCGGTGGTTCCACCTCGACCTCGCGCGCCATCGCGTGCACTTCACGCCGCGCGGGCTCCACACGCTCCTCCGCGCGAGCGGCTTCGACCCGGTCCGGACCCGGCACGTCCTCCTCGAGCACAACCCGCTCGGGATGTGGCTCTCGCTCGTCCCGACGCGCACGCCGGCCTACCTCTTCGCCCTCCTGCGGGGCACGACGCGCTTCGACGCGCTCGACACCGCGATCACCCTGGCCTCCCTCCCCATCCTGCCGCTGGCCGCGATCGTGGAGGTGATCGCGGGGGTCGCCCGCCGCGGAGGGACGATGGTCGTCGTCGCTACGCGAGCGCGCTGACCGCCTCGCGCCAGTCCTCGAAGGCCCGCGCATGGGGGGCGAGGTCGAGGAGGGGATCGCCGGAGCCGACGACGCCCAGCGGGAGGTCGAGCCCGCGCAGATCGCCTCTCGTGATCGGGAGGGAGGCGAGCCCGCCGTAGTCGGC
>DASVRH010000042.1:0-4115 GCA_036388715.1 Solirubrobacteraceae bacterium
GGCGCCGGGCCGACCGGGCCGGCCGGCCCGCAGGGAGCGCCGGGCATCGACGACTTCGACGACCTCGAGGGGCTGGCGTGCACCCGCGACGGCCAGCAGGGCACGATCGACGTCGTCTACACCGACCAGGCCATCGCCCGACCGCTCTGCCGGCTGCCGGGCGAGGAGAGCGCCATCTGCGGCGACGGCGTCAAGGAGGGCGCCGAGCAGTGCGACGACGGCGACGACGACGATGCCGACGGCTGCACGATGCGCTGCCAGGTCCCCGCCTGCGGCAACGGCACGACCGAGCCTTCGGCCGGCGAGCAGTGCGACGACGGCAACATCACCGACACCGACGGCTGCAGCAGCGACTGCCGGGTGCCGCAGTGCGGCGACGCGAAGACCGACGGCAGCGAGCAGTGCGACGACGCCGGCAACAGCGCGAGTTGCGACGCCGACTGCTCCGTCGCCACGTGCGGCGATGGCTTCGTCAACTCCTCCAGGTCCCCGGCCGAGCAGTGCGACGTCGGCCAGAGCGACACGGCGTACTGCGACGCGGCGGACTGCACCGCCGCGAAGTGCGGCGACGGCGACGTCAACCAGACGAGCGGCGAGGTGTGCGACGACGGCAACGCCGTCAACAGCGACTCGTGCACGAACTCCTGCTTCCCGGCCGCGTGCGGCGACGGCATCATCGCGGCGGGCGAGCAATGCGACGACGGCAACCTCGCCAACGGCGACGGGTGCAGCATGACCTGCCAGGACGAGCCGTAGCTTGGCCGCGACGCCGCCGCCCGAGGACCCCGCGGGCAAGACGATCACCATCCGCATCCGCCGCGTCCACCTCTGGGCGCTGGCCGGGCTCGTCGCCGGCGGCCTGGGCGGCTTCCTGCTCGGGCGCGGGACGGCGGAGGATCCGCGCCCGGTGCTGTACGGACTGCCCTCGGCGCAGACGACGGGCGCCGCGCCCGCGTCCGAGGCGGCCCCGGTGAAGGTCGACGTGCGCGGGCGCCCGGCCAAGGGCCCGGCCGACGCGAAGGTCACGATGGTCGAGTTCGTCGACTTCGAGTGCCCGTTCTGCGGGCGCTACGCCCGCGACACCTACCCGCGCCTCGAGCGCGAGTACGGCGACCGCATCCGCTACGTCTCGCGCCACTTCCCGCTCCAGATCCACCCTCACGCGCGTGACGCCGCCGAGGCGGCGGAGTGCGCCCACCGCCAGAGCCGCTACTGGGAGTACCACCGGGTGCTGTTCGCCGACCAGAAGTCGCTCGACACGAAGGGCCTGCTGCGCCACGCCGAGCACGCCGGGCTCGACCGCGAGCGGCTCGAGGCGTGCCTGAAGTCGGGTGACGTCCGCCCGCAGGTGCAGAAGGACGTCGACGACGGGCGGCGGTACGGCGTGACCGGGACGCCGGCGTTCTTCGTCAACGGGCGGATCGTCAAGGGCGCGGTGCCGTACGAGACGCTGAAGGCCGAGCTCGACCAGGCGCTGAAGGCCGCCGGCTAGCGCGACAGCTCGCGCAGCGCCTCCTCCAGCGCGAGCACGCCGATCCACCGCTGCGCGCGGAAGAGCGCGCCTGGGTCGTCGCCGCGGCAGCGCGCGGACTCCGCCGCGATCCAGTCGCGGCCGAGGAGGGACTCGACGAGCGGCGCGTCGAGCGCGCCGGCCAGCCACGCGCGGACCTGGTCGCGCTCGCCGGCGCGCGCGACCGGGCGCCGCGCCCGCAGGCGCGCGGCCACGCGGCGGACGGGCCGCGGCACCCCGCGGCGCTGGCCCGCCGGCGGGTCGGCGGGCAGCTCGGGGACCCATGCCTCCAGCGCGGCGCGATGGCCGGCGGCGGCGACCTTGTCCGCGGCCGTGAGCGACGCGAGCGCGGACTGCAGCGCGGGCGTGGCGAAGACGGCGATCAGTCCGGCGCGCCCGGGGATGAGGTAGCCGCGGTTGACCTGGCGCAGCTTCTGCTCGGCCGCGACGACGTCGAGCACCCGCCACCCGTCGACGCCCGCCGCCTCGGCCGCGCGCAGCCACACGGCGCTGCGCTCGCGCAGCAGCGCGGCGACCGCAGGAGGAGCATCGGGCAGCTGGCGGTCGAGCGCGAACAGCCGCCGCAGCTGCCGCGGCCCGGGCGTGCCGTGGCTGCGGGCGATCCCCGCGTAGTAGTACGCGCGGCCGACCTCGCCGCCGCCGCCGTGGACGAAGACCTCGTCGGCGCCCAGCGCGGTCTCGCTGCCGCGCGACAGGCCGACGGTGCCCTCGTTCCAGCGCACGTCGCGCGTGGCGTCGGTCGCGAGCCGCGTCGCGTCGGGGACCGGCGGGACGACGACCTCGTGCTCCAGCCCGAGCCGCTCCGCGATCGCGCGGGCGCCGGCGACGTCGGGAGAGCCCTCGCCGCCGACGGTCACCGCCTCAAACGGCGTGCCGCTCGCCCGCAGCGCGCCCAGCGCCACGCGGCTGTCGAGCCCCGCCGTGAGCCCGAGGACGACGCGCCGCCCGGCGACCCGCCGCGGGACGCTCTCGAGCAGCCGCTCGCGGACGGCGGCCGCGGCGTCGCGCTCGCCGACGAGGCGCCAGCGCCGCTCGGCGGGCATCAGCGCGCGGACGGTCGGCCCGTCCGGCCCGAACTCGACGCAGGTCCCGGCCTCCACCGGGCGGACGCCGGCGACGAGGCTGCGGTCGGCGCCGATCGCCCCGGTGGCGAGCAGCTCGGGGATCGCCTCGGCGTCCAGCTTCGCCCGGCCGTCCGCGAGGAACGCGGCGGCCACCGCGTGCGAGCTCCACGCCCGCGCTTCCGCGCCCGCGGCCTCGTAGAGCGTCGTGATCGTCGCCGTGCCCACGACCAGGCGCGCGCGGCCGGGGGCCACCGCGAGCGCGGCGACGACGGGGTCGAGCGCGCGCAGCGCGTCGTCGCCGGCCTCGAGCGGCGCGATCGGGAGGCGGTCGCCCCACACCACGAGCTCCTCGTCCGCGCCGGGGAGATCGGCGGCCAGGTCGACGGCGCCGTAGACGAGCGAGGGGCCGCGGTACAGGTGCAGCCGCACGCCGCCGACCGGCGCGTAGAACGCGAGCAGCCGCTGCGCCCGGCGGTCGACCTCGGCCGCCGCGTCCCCGCCGGGCACGTGGACGGCGAACAGGCAGCGGGCGAAGCTCACCGCGTCAGCGGAGCAGGACGAGCGCTGCCGCGGCGGCCAGGCAGACGAGCCCGAGCAGCACCGTCACGATCGTGCGCGCCGGCTGCGACTCGGGGATGACCCACCCGTACCGGGGGTCGCCGCCCGCGTCGGCGCTCTCCCTCGGGAAGAGCACCAGCATCAGGCCGCCGAACACCAGGAAGCCGACGGCCAGCCACGTCGTGCCGGTGATCCACGCCGCGATCAGGCAGCCGAAGGCCGCGAAGGCGAGGAGGAGACGAAGGGCGTTGTGCACTAACGGCCCTCATACCCCTTTTCGAACGAAGGCCACAGCTGCTGGGCGAAGTAGGTCTCGGCGCTCGCCCAGACGCGCGGGCCGAGCCACGGCAGCTCCCTCGGCACGATCGCTGCGAGCCGGGCGCCGCGCCCCTTCGCCGGCTCACCATGCGCCGCGCGGCCCAGGCGCTCGTGGAAGTACGGCGCGAAGTCCGGGTGCTTGTCCGCGAACGCGCGCTCGGCGGCGCCGACCGCCTCCATCCGCCGCCGCCAGTCCTCGAGCGTCGCGGGGTGCAGGTGCTCGGCCTCCGCCTCCCGCGCGTATCGGAGGTCGAGCCCGAGGTCGTGCAGCCGCCGGGCGAGGTCGAGGTCCTCGTAGAGGAACGGGAGGTCCTCGTCGAAGCCGCCGGCGCGCAGGGCGAAGGCGCGCTTGACCGAGACGTTGGTCGTGTAGAAGTGCCCCCAGCCCGCGCGGTCGCCGTCGATCGAGCCGTAGTCGGTCTGGATCCCGCGCTCGAGCCAGGCCATGAACGCGGTGCGCCTCAGCCGCCGCGCCCAGCGCACGTGCCCGAGCACGGCCACGTGCTCGTCGGGCAGACGCGCGTGCCAGGCGGCGTGCTCGGCGAGCAGGCGCGGCGAGGCGAGGATGTCGTCGCCGAGGAAGAGGACCACGGGCGCGGCCGCCTCGCGCAGGCCGACGTTGCGCGCGGCCGACGCGCCCGGGC
>DASVRH010000043.1:0-3560 GCA_036388715.1 Solirubrobacteraceae bacterium
ACGCCGGGCTCCTACCTCGTGGCCGCCGACGCCATCATGGCCCGCCTCGCCGGGGCGCCGCGCACGAAGCCGGACTGGACGTGGAACCACCCGGGCGCGGCCGTCGAGGCGTTCCTGGCCGAGGACGACCGCTTCGTCGCCGCCGAGCCGGCGCAGCCCTTCAACGAGGGGACGGTGACCGAGCGCGTCACCTACTGGCCGGGCGGGTGGCTGCGCCGCGTGGCATGACGCCGGCGCGCGTGCTCGTCACCGGCGCCTCGGGGTTCATCGGGCGCGCGGTGGTCCCGCTGCTCGCCGCCGAGGGCCACGAGGTCCACGCCGTGCATCACCGCGCCGCCGCGCCCGAGGGCCCGGGCGTCGCCGCCCACCGCGCCGACCTGCTCGACGCCGCCGCCACCGAGGACCTCGTCGCCCGCGTGCGGCCGACCCACCTCCTGCACCTGGCCTGGTACACGGACCCCGGCGGCTACATGACGTCGGACGCCAACGCGGCGTGGCTCGGCGCGAGCGTGCGGCTGCTCGAGGGCTTCGCGGCGGCGGGCGGGCGCCGGGTCGTGCTCGCGGGGACGGCCGCCGAGCGCGACCCCTCCACGCCCTACGGCGCGGCGAAGCGCGAGCTGGGCGAGCGGGCGGCCGCGAGCGGGCTGAGCGTCGCGCGCGCTCGCATCTTCGCCGCCTACGGCCCGCACGAGCGGCCGGGCCGCCTGGTCCCCACCGTCGTCCGCGCGCTGCTCGAGGGGCGCCCGCTCGAGCTGTCCGACGGCCGCCGCGGGCGCGACGTGCTCTACGTCGACGACGTCGCCTCCGCCCTCGCGCTGCTGCTCGCCGCGGACGCCGAGGGCGTGGTCGACGTCGGCAGCGGCGAGGAGCTCTCGGTGCGCGGCATGGCCGAGGCGGTCGCCGAGCGCCTCGGCGCGCCCGGCCTCCTGCGCTTCGCCGCGCGCGACGACGGGATCGGCGCGCTTGGCCTCGCCGACCCGTCGCGGCTGCGCGAGCTCGGCTGGTCGCCGCGCGTGGCGCTCGACGAGGGGATCGAGCGCACGATCAGCTGGTGGCGCGCCGCGTCAGACGATCGTCACGCCCGGTGAGCGCACGATGAAGCGCCCGCCCCAGTCGCGGATGAACGCCATCTCCTCCATGACCTCGTCGGCCAGGTTCCACGGCAGGATGAAGACGAGGTCGGGCCGGGTCCGGCGGATCTGGTCCGGCGCGTGGATCGGGATCCGCACGCCGGGCAGCCAGCGCCCCTGCTTGTGCGGGCTCTTGTCGACCGTGTAGTCGAGGAAGTCGGTCCCGATGCCGCAGACGTTCAGCAGCGTCGTCCCCTTGGCCGGGGCTCCGTAGCCGGCGATCGTGAGGCCCTGCTCCTTGGCGTCGATCAGGCACCGCAGGACCTCGCGCTTCATCGCGTTCATCCGCTCGCCGAACGACGCGTAGACCTCGCGGTCGCGGTAGCCGGCCGCGCGCTCGCGCTCGGCCAGGGCGGCGACCCGCTCGGTGGCGACGCGGTCGCTCGCGGCGTGGCAGGCGAACACGCGCAGCGACCCGCCGTGCGTCGGCAGCTCCTCGACGTCGAAGACGCGCAGGCCGTGGTGCTCGAAGATCCGCGCCACCGTCCCGAGCGAGAAGTACGAGAAGTGCTCGTGGTAGATCGTGTCGAACTGGCCGTCCTCGACGAGGCGCATGAGGTGCGGGAACTCGACGGTGACCACGCCCTCGGGCTTCAGGAGCCGCTTCATGCCGGCGACGAACCCGCTGATCTGCGGCATGTGCGCGAGGACGTTGTTGCCGATCAAGAGGTCGGCGGGCGACTGCTCTGCGAGCTCGGCCGCCACCGCCGCGTCGAAGAACCGGACGATGGTGGGAACGCCGCGCACGTTCGCCTCCTGCGCCACGTTGGCCGCCGGCTCGACGCCGAGAACGGGGATGCCGCGGCGGTGGAAGAACTGGAGCAGGTAGCCGTCGTTCGAGCCGACCTCGACGACGGTGTGGCGCTCGTCGAGCCCGAGCTCGTCGACCATCCGCTCGGCGTAGCGCTCGGCGTGCGCGACCCAGCTCGTGGAGAACGACGAGAAGTACGTGTAGTCGGCGAAGATCCCCGCCGGCGACTCGAACTCCTCGGTCTGGACGAGGAAGCACCGCTCGCAGACCAGCGCGCGGAGGGGATAGAACGGCTCGGGGCGCCGCAGCGCGTCGGCCTCGACGAGCGAGTTCGCGACCGGGCACAGCCCGAGGTCGGCGAAGACGAGCTCGAGCGGCGCGGCGCAGAAGCGGCAGACGTCGGTCATGGCGCCGGCAGCGCGCGGAGCACCGCGCCGTTGCGCTCGAGGGTCTCGACGTGCCAGGCCCGCGGCGCCGGCGGGCGCGGGTGCGCGTCGGCGTGGGCGATCGCCGCGGCGGCGTCGGCGAACCGAGGCCGGCGGTCCGGCGCGCCGTCCTCCTCGCGCGGGTGCCTGGCCCGGTGGCGCCGGCGCTCGAGCCGCTCGCGCAGCGCGTGGCGGGCCCGCGCGGCCCGCGTCCAGCCCGCCTGCCGCAGCAGCTCCTCCGTCTGGCCGCGCAGCGGCTCGGTCATCCACCGCGCCGACTCCGCGTTCTCGGCCAGGTAGCGCCGCCGGTCGAGCGGCGGAAAGCGGTCGCCGCCTCCCTGCTCGGAGGCCAGGCAGTACTCCTCGAACATCGCGTTGGCGAAGGTCCGCAGCCGGGGCTCGGGCGTCGTCACGTTGACCGGCCGGGCCAGGCGGCGCTCGAAGTCGCTCGACGCGTCGTTGCGCACGCCGCGCAGGAAGGTGAAGCCGTTGCTGGAGTGGAAGGCGTACTGGATCACGCAGGGCCGGTCGAGGTAGAGGAGCGTGTCGCCGACGGCGAGCGCGCGGAACGCGAAGCCGTAGTCGGGCGAGGTCGTGCTCGCGAAGACGTCCCCGTAGCGCGCGGCGATCGCGTCGAGCGTCTCGACGGGCGCGACCGAGTTCAGCATCCGCGGCAGGTGCTCGGCGTAGAGCACGCCGCCGCTCGCGAGCTCGATCACGCGCCGGGCGTCGAGCTCGACGAGGCGGCCGCTCCACTCCGTCTGCACGAGCGCGACGGGAGCGGCCCAGTCCTCGACGCGGTCGAACGGGAAGCTCACGACGCGGCCGGGATGCCGCTCGGCGACGGCGAGCAGCGCCGCGAGCCCCCCGGCGCGGAAGACCATGCGGTCGCTGAGATAGGCCAGGTGGGTGGGCTCGGCGACCTCGCGGATCCGCCGGGCCAGCCACTCCCAGTGCTCCGGCATCGACAGCGCCTCCGGCGGGCGCAGGTAGGTGACGCCGGCGTGCTCGTCGCAGAGGCGGCGCACCCGCTCGGAGGCGTCCGGGTCCGTCGAGTTGTCCGAGACGACGAGCGCGAGCCGCGGGTCGCTCGTGCGCGCGGCGGAGGCGATCGCCGCCGCCGCGAGGTCGGGCCGGTTGCGGGTCGGGATGCCGACGACGAGCCGCACGAGCGCGGCAGCGTACCGGCGGCGGCTAGCGCCGCGGCAGCCGGGCGACGGCGCGGCGCAGGAGGCCCGGCGACGTCGTGTAGCC
>DASVRH010000044.1:0-1927 GCA_036388715.1 Solirubrobacteraceae bacterium
TGAGGATCCAGCCCACGCCGTGGATCCACCCGAGGGCGAGCGTCTCGCGGTCGGTCAGGGCGGCCACGAGCAGCGCGGTGTAGACCGCGGAATGGGCGAACGAGGCGTACTTGAGGGCGCCGAACGCGCTCACGCCAGCAGGGTGGCCATGCGCCGCAGCGGCTCGTCGGCCTCGGCCGGCCAGTCGGCCGGATCGGGCGGCCACCAGGCGTGCTCGTCGTGCTCGTGGTCGGGGGTGACCTCGGCCCCCGCGGGCAGCCACGCCTGCCCGACGAACATGAACATCCCGTGCGGCAGGCGGACGAGCGCCTCGGCGCGTGCCCGCTCGGCGGTGACCGACCATTCCTCGCCCAGCTCGCGCAGCAGCGTGTCGGCCGGGCACTCGCCGGCGTCGACGGCGCCGCCCGCGCCGAGCGCCCAGCGCCCCGCCCAGGACGAGAGCCACGCCGCGCGGCGACCGGCCAGCCAGCGCCCCTCGCTGTCGCGGATCACGCAGAGGCTCGAGATCGACCCCGACGCGTCGCCGGGCACCAGTCGCAGCGCCCACCGCAGGGGCTGGAGCTCGAGGCGCAGCCGGCCGTCCTCCTCGCTCCAGGCGACGAGCCGCGCGGCGACGCCGTCGTGGCTCGGCGAGCCGCGGTCGCGCAGCGCGGTGATCGCGTCGTCCGCCGCCTCGGTGTGCCCCGCCTCGGGCTCGTAGTGCTCGTCGCGCCAGACGCACTCGACCCGGTCCAGGGGCCAGGGGCCGCGGGCGAGGAGGGCGGGCTGGTCGCGCATCGCATGACAAGGTACGTGCCGTGAGGCAGCGCAAGCACTGGGGCTGGGGCTTCGCCGACGAGCAGCCGTCGCTCGACGAGCTGCGCGCGGCGGCGGCCGGGATCGGTGAGGTCTTCGGCTTCGGCCCGCGCGACGTCGAGGAGCCGGTCGCGCTCGAGGCGGCGACCCTGCCGCCGCCGCGGGTCGAGGGCGCGCCGTTCGCCGACGTCTCCGCGCACGCGCGCGCGACGCACGCGTGGGGGAAGTCGTACTCCGACGTCGTCCGCGGCTTCCGCGGCGACTTCCGCCACGCCCCCGACGCGGTGCTGCATCCGCAGGACGAGCACGAGGTCGAGCAGGCGCTCGAGTGGGCGGCCGCCAACGACGTCGCGGTGGTCCCCTACGGGGGCGGCACGAGCGTCGTCGGCGGCGTGACGCCGATGGTCGACGGGCCCGCCGTCTCGCTCGACCTGCACAAGCTCGACCGCGTGCTCGAGGTCGACCCGGTCTCGCGGGCCGCCCGCATCCAGGCCGGCGCGTTCGGCCCCGCGCTCGAGGCCCAGCTCGGCGAGCACGGGATGACGCTGCGCCACTTCCCGCAGTCGTTCGAGCTCTCGACGCTCGGCGGCTGGGTCGCGACCCGGGCCGGCGGCCACTTCGCCACCGTCGAGACGCACATCGACGACCTCGTCGAGTCGATCCGCGCGATCACGCCGAGCGGGACGTGGGAGTCGCGGCGCCTGCCCGGCTCCGGCGCCGGGCCGTCGCCCGACCGCCTGCTGCTGGGCAGCGAGGGCATCCTCGGCGTCATCACCGAGGCGTGGGTCCGCGTGCGCCCGCGGCCCCGGCACCGGCGCTCGGCCGGCGTCGCGTTCGGCGACTTCCTGCGCGGCGCCGAGGCGGTCCGCGAGCTGAGCCAGTCGGGGCTCCACCCGAGCAACTGCCGGCTCATCGACCCGCTCGAGGCGCGCTACACCGGCACCGGCGACGGGTCGAGCGCGATGCTCGTGCTCGGCTTCGAGTCCGCCGACCATCCGGTCGACGCCTGGATGGAGCGCGCGCTCGAGATCGTCCGCGGCCACGGCGGCGAGGCCGAGGAGCGCGACGGCGGGGGCGCCGTCGGCTCGTGGCGCACCGCGTTCTTGCGCGCGCCGTACTTCCGCGACACGTT
>DASVRH010000045.1:0-2548 GCA_036388715.1 Solirubrobacteraceae bacterium
ATCGTCGGCGTCGGGCGCTTCGTGCGGCTCAGCGACCTGCCCGACACGGCCGAGGTCGCCATCGTCGTCGGCGACGAGCACCAGGGCCAGGGGCTCGGCCGCGAGCTGGGCCGCCGCCTGGCCGACGAGGCTCGCGCGCGCAGCGTCAGGCGCTTCACCGCCACGCTGCTCGGCGACAACGTCGCGGCCCACCGGCTGTTCCACGCCATCTCCGACCGGCTGGAGGGCCGGGTCGAGGGCGGGACGCGGGTCGTGACGGCCGAGATCGCCGCCTGATCGCTCACTAGAGTGACGCGGCGCGTGAGCGCCCGTGCCCCCTACGCCGCGCTGGCCGTGGTGATGGCCGGCTGCTTCGCCCTGCTGATGTGGGCGGGCCGCGGGACGACCTTCTTCTACGACGACTGGGTCTACGTCCTCGAGCGGTCGGGCTGGCACACGCGCGCGCTGTTCGCGCCCCACGTCGACCACCTCCAGGTCGTCTCGGTCTTCATCTACAAGGTGATGTTCGAGACGGTCGGGCTGCACGAGTACTGGCCGTACCGAGCGGTGCTCGCGGTGACGAACGTGGGGACCGGCGTGCTGCTCTTCGTCTACGGGCGCCGGCGCATCGGGCCGTGGCCGTCGATCGCGCTCGCCGTGTGCCTCGTGGCCATGGCGCCGTCCTGGTACAACCTCCTCTTCGCGTTCCAGATCAACTACGTGGGCGCGTGCGCGGCGGGGCTCGGGGCCCTGCTGCTCTTCGACCGCGAGCCGCTGACGCGCCGGTCCGACGCGTTCGCCTCCTTCCTGCTGTGCGTGTCGATCGGATCCTCGAGCGTCGGCTTCGCGTTCCTGATCGCGGCGATCGTCGAGGTGCTGCTGCGGCGCGACCGCGTGGCGCGCCTGTGGGTGGTGGCCGTGCCGATCGTGCTCTACGGGCTGTGGCGGCTGAAGTACGGGACGAGCACGGGCGCGAAGGCGTCGAACCTCGACGCGGTGCCCGGGTGGATCCTCGACGGGCTCGACGACTCGGCGGCGGCGATCGTCGGGACGTCGGTCGAGTTCGGGGTCGTCGTCGCGGCGCTGCTAGTGGCGCTCGTCATCCGCGAGGTGTCCGACCGCGCGCGCACGACGCCGCGCCTGATCGCGCTGATCGTCGCGCCGCTGGCGCTGTGGGCGCTGACCGCGCTGGGCCGCGCCGACCAGGGGCTCCAGGCCGACGAGAACCGCTACCTGTACGTCACCGGGCTGCTGCTCGCGCTGCTCGGGATGGAGGCGGCCCGGCGCTACGCGCTGGGGCGCCGGGCGGTCGTCGCGATCACGGTCCTGCTGGCCTTCGGCGCCGTGACGAACGCGGTGGGGGTCGAGGGGGGCGGCGACACGTTCCGCGGCTTCTCCGGCGGCGGCAAGGACGCGGCGACCGCGCTCGACCTCGCCGGGCATCTGAAGGCGCCCGACTTCGGCGGCGCCGACCCGACGCAGTCGTTCGTGAAGGCGGGCCCGTACCTGGCCGCCGTCGCCCACTACGGGTCGTCGCCGGGCTACACGATGGAGGAGCTGCTCGCCGAGGACCCGGAGGCGCAGCGCGGCGTCGACCAGGCGCTCAAGCGCGTGCACGGGTCGCGGCTCGAGGTCGTCGAGGACGCGACGATCGCCGCCCCGGCGCCGACGGTCGAGGGCGAGGCGCGGGGCAGCGCCGAGCCGCGCGGGCGCTGCGTGCGGTTCACCCCTTCCGACGTCGACGGCGAGCTCGACGTGCTGCTGCCCGCGACCGGCCTCGTCGTGCGGGCGGGCGAGGGCGAGCTGTCGCTCTGGGTCCGCCGCTTCAGCCCGCTGTACTCGGCCGACCCGCACGGCAAGCTCACGGCCGGCCAGACGGGGCGCATCGAGTTCGGGCCGGACAAGGCGCCGCAGCCGTGGCACGCGCGCATGCGGTCGGGGTCGCCGTTCGAGGTGTGCACGGAGACATGAGGCGCGGGCGCTACAAGCTGGTGATGCGGTTTGGGCCGCGGGTGGAGAAGGAGCGCTTCGCGTCGCTCGACGAGGCGCTCGACGCGCTGGCCGCGCGGGTGCCGTCCGTCTCGCCGCGCGAGGCGCGCAGCGCGTTCGGGCGCGACTACGAGCCCGTCCGCCAGGTCGCCGGGCGGCTCGAGCTGCACGGGCCGGACACGCACGGCGGCGTCGACGTGCGCGGCGACGGGTCGGCAGAGGCGTACACGGGGTGGATCCGCAAGCGGCTGGTCGAGCGGCAGGAGGGCGAGTCGGCCGTCGATGCGCTGCGCCGCTCGCTGACGTCGTCGTGACCGCGCTGCGCCGCTGGTCGCCGTGGGCCGTGCTCGTCGCCGGCTTCGGGCTGGCCGCCGTCCTGCTGATGTGGGCGGGGCGCGACACGACGTTCTTCTACGACGACTGGCCGGTGATCCAGGAGCGGTTCGACTGGAACGCCTACAACCTGCTGCGCCCGCACAACGAGCACCTCCAGGTCTTCCCGATGGTGCTCTACAAGCTGCTGTTCGAGACCGTCGGGCTGCACGCGCACTGGGTCTACCGGCTGGCGCTCGTCGCGCTG
>DASVRH010000046.1:0-4817 GCA_036388715.1 Solirubrobacteraceae bacterium
CCGACGAGGAGGCCGGCGGCGACCTGGGCGCGCGCTTCCTCGTCGAGCAGCACCCGGAGCTGTTCGACGGCGTCGAGTACGCGCTCGGCGAGTTCGGCGGGTTCTCGATGGACGTCGCCGGCCGGCGCTTCTATCCGATCCAGGTCCTCGAGAAGCAGCTGTGCTGGATGCGGGCGACCGTCCGCGGGCCGGGAGGCCACGGCTCGCTGCCGATGCGCGGCGGCACGATGGCCCGGATGGCCAAGCTGCTGCGCGACCTCGACCGCAACCGGCTCCCCGTCCACGTCACCGACGTCCCGCGGCGGATGATCGAGGAGATCGCGTCGCGGCTGCCCGCGCCCGCGCGCCCGCCCCTGCGCGGGCTGCTCAACCCGCGGCTGACCGACGGCATCATCCGCGTGCTCGGCGACGCCGGCAAGTCGTTCGACCCGATGCTCCACAACACCGTCAACGCCACGATCCTCCGCGGCGGCGACAAGGTGAACGTCGTGCCGAGCGAGGCGTCGGTCGAGCTCGACGGCCGCGTCCTGCCCGGCTACGGCCAGGACGACATCGTCCGCGAGCTGCGCGCCGTCGCCGGCGACGACGTCGAGATCGAGGTCGGCCGCTTCGAGGAGGCGCCCGCGGAGGCCGACTACGGCCTCTTCGACCTGCTCGGCGGCGTGCTGAAGGACAAGGATCCGACGGGCACGCCGGTGCCGATGCTCCTCGCCGGTGTCACCGACGGGCGCATCTTCGCGAAGCTCGGCATCCAGACCTACGGCTTCCTGCCGATGCAGCTGCCGAAGGAGATGGGCTTCACCGAACTGATCCACGCGGCCGACGAGCGCATCCCGGCCGACTCGCTCGAGTTCGGCACCGGCGCGATCTCCGCCGTGCTCGAGCGCTACGGCCGCTAGCTCTCGTCGCTGCCGGTCTTCGTCAGCATCGACTTCCCCACCGCTCCCCCGCCCGCGCGGCGCAGCAGGCCCGGCGCCACGGCGCGCAGGATCGGGATCGCGCGCCACGGCTTCGGAACGTAGAGCTCGGCCTTGCCGCGCAGGCCGGCGTCGAGGATGGCGGCGGCGGCCTTCGCGTCGGTCGAGACGAGCCAGCGCGTCGCGCGCCTGGCCTTCAGCTCGGCGGCGGGGAAGCCCTCGGTGGCGACGAAGCCGGGCAGGACGAGGCCGACGTGCACGCCGTTCGGCTGCTCCTCCTGGTGCAGCGCGTCGCTCCAGCCGATGAGGGCGAACTTCGAGGCGGAGTAGGAGCCGGCGCCGCCGCGCGCGACCCGGCCGGCGACGCTCGCGACGTTGACGACGGCGCTGGGCGAGGAGGAGCGCAGGAGCGGGAGGAGCGCCTCGGTCACGCGCACCTGGGCGTCGAAGTTCAGGTCCATGTGGCGCCTGACGTTCGCGAAGCCGCCCTCGGCGAACGGCGCGCGCCACGAGGCGCCGGCGTTGTTGACGAGGAGGTCGAGGCGGCCGCCGTGGTGCTCGTCGAGATGGGCCCGGATGCGGGCGGGCGCCTCGTCGTCGACGAGGTCGGCGGCGAGGTAGGTCGCGCCGAGCGACGAGGCCAGCTCGCGTAGGCGATCCTCGCGCCGGGCGACGAGGACCAGCTCGGCCTCCGGGCGCTCGCGCTTCAGCGCCCGGGCGGTCTCCGCGCCGATGCCGCTCGATGCTCCTGTGATGACGGCGATCATCGGCGCGGAACCCTAGTCGGAACGACCGCGCGCCCCGTGGACGGGGCGCGCGGAGGTTCGGGCGGAGGGGGCGTCGCGCTACCGCTTGACGCGGAAGGCGACGGACCGCTTGGCCGACCGGTTGCCCGCCGCGTCGGTGGCGACGACGACGGCGCGGTAGCGGCCGGCCTTCAGCCCGCGCGGGAGGCGGACCCGGGTGCGGCCGGTGCCGGCGGCGCGGGACAGCGTGCGGACCTGCTTGAAGCGCGGCCGCGCGCGGCGCCCGCGGTCGCGGACGATCACGACCGCCAGGCGCGAGCGCTCGGAGACCCGCACCACGAGCCGGGCGCCGCGGCGGCGCAGCAGCGCGATGACGGGCTTCGTCGTGTCGAGCGCGGGCGCGGGGCCGCCGGCCGGCTGCGTCGGCGGCTGGTCGGCGGGCGGGACCACGACCGGCGGCTGGTCGACGACGGGCGGCTGCGGCTCGACGACCGGGGCGGGCAGCGCGTCGACGTTCTCGCAGCCGGCCAGCGTGTCCACGCCCGGCTCGTCGGTCACGACGCTGTCGGTCGCGCCGCCGCAGTCGGCGCTGTCGCCCTCACCGTCACGGATGAGCAGCGTGTCGGCGCCGAACTGGCCGGCCAGCTCGTCGCCGCCCGCGCCGCCCTCGATGGTGTTCTCGGCGTCGTCGCCCAGCAGGATGTCGTCGAACGGGCTGCCGACGATGTTCTCGGCGTTGTGGATGGTGTCCGTGCCGGCGCCGCCCGTGTCCTGGATGATCAGCGCGAGGTTCACGCCGACGCCGTCCGCCGCGGTGGCGTAGGAGACGGTGTCGCTGCCGTCCTTGCCGTCGAGCGAGTCGCTGCCGGCGCCGCCGGTGAGCGAGTCGTCGCCCTCGCGGCCGTCGAGGACGTTGGCCCCGCCGCCGGCGATGAGCACGTCGTCGAAGTCCGAGCCGCGGAGGTTCTCGACGCCCGTCAGCATGTCGATGCCCTCGCCGCCCGTGTCCTGGTACTGGGCGGAGCGGAGGTCGACGCGGACCCCGGCGGGGGCGGCCTCGTAGTCGACGGTGTCCGTGCCGATGCTGCCCTGGATGAGGTCCCTGTCGTCACCCCCGGACATCAGGTCGCCACCGCCGCCGCCGAACAGCGCGTCGTCGCCGTCGCCGCCGGTGATCGTGTCGCCCACGCCGCCGCCGACGAGGTGGTCCGCGCCGTCCTGGCCGTCCAGCTCGACGGGGACGCCGAGCGGCCCGTCGAACGGCGCCGGGCCCGAGGCCGAGATGTCGTCGTCGCTGCTGTCGCCCGCGGTGTCGACCGCGTTGATCCCGTCGGTCGTGACGTCGACGTCGTAGCCGATCGCGCTCTCGCTCCCCGCGTTGAGGTTGACGCCGCTGCCGCCGGGGACGGCGCCAAGCTCCCACTCGTCCGGACCGTTCGAGCCGAGGAGGAGGAGACGGTCGGCTCCACCGCCGCCGTCGATCTCGAACTCGATCTCCGAGGTGCCGTTGCCCTCGGCGGTCGCGCCCGGGACGAAGAGCCCGCTGAACGTGTTGACGCCCGTCGTCGTCGCCCCGTCCGGCGACGTGTCGGTGACGACGACCTTGTCGGTGTTGTTCACCGTCGCGATGGTGCCGTTGTCCGTGCAGACGGCGCCGGCGACCCGGATCTCGGCGCCGTTGCGCTGGACGTTCGCGTAGTTCCCGTTCGCCGTGATCGTGACGTCGAGCCGCTTCTGGTCCTTGTCGAAGTCGCAGCTGACGAGCGCGGAGGCGGAGCCGGGTGCGTAGAGGGCGGCGGCGCAGGCCGCGGTGAGGACGATGTGGAGCTTGGGCATGGGGCGATCCTGCGGTTTGCAGGCAATCCCCGCATCGGGACGCGCCCCCTGACCTCCCCCCGAGGTTTGGCGCACCACCACCCAGGTGCGAGGATCCGCCTGTGGCGACGGAAACCGGAACCGCACTGCTGGAGCGGGATTTCGAGGAGCTCGAGATCGCCGCGGCGCTCGAGGACGCGCGCGCCGGGCGCGGCCGTCTCGTCGTCGTGCAGGCGCCCGGCGGCCTCGGGAAGACCACGCTGCTGGCCCAGGCGCGCAGCCGTGCGCGGGAGGCGGGCGTCCGCGTCCTGGCCGGCCGCGGCAGCGAGCTGGAGAGCGGGTTCGCCTTCGGGATCGTCCGCCAGCTCTTCGAGCGCACGCTCTACGACGCGCCGCCCGAGCAGCGCGACGCGTGGCTGGCCGGGGCCGCCGACCTGGCCCGGCCGATGTTCGATCACACGGGGGTACTCGACGACGCGGGCGACGACTTCCCGCGACTGCACGGCCTGTACTGGCTTTGCGCGAACGTCTCGCGCGACTGCCCGCTGCTGATCGCCGTCGACGACGCCCACTGGTCCGACGAGCCGTCGCTGAAGTTCCTTTCCTTCCTCGTCCGCCGCCTGGAGGACCTGCCGATCCTCGTCCTGCTCGGCACCCGCCCCTCGGACGAGGCGCTCAGCGACCTCCTCCCCGCTCTGGCCGCCGACCCGTCGGCCCGCCTCCTACGCCCCGCGCCGCTGAGCGACGACGCCGTCGTGCGCTGGGTGCGCGAGGCGACCGGCGACGCCGCCGAGCCCGCCTTCTGCGACGCCTGCCACGCCGCGACCGGCGGCAACCCGCTGCTGATGAGCGAGCTCCTGCGCGAGGTGGCCGCCGAGGGGATCGCGCCGACGGCGGGCGAGGCCGACCGCGTCGCGACGCTGGGCCCGCGCGGGATCTCGACGGTCGTGCTGCTGCGCCTCGCCCGGCTGCCGCAGGGCGCGGTCGATCTGGCGCGCGCCGTCGCCGTGCTGGGCGACAGCGCGAACCTCGAGACGGCCGGGACGCTGGCGGGGCTCGACGCCGAGGCGGTGAACCCGACGGCGTCGTCGCTCATCCGCGCGCAGGTGCTGGTCAGCGGCGAGGGGCTGAGCTTCGTCCATCCGATCGTGCGCGCCGCGATCTACGAGGACATCCCGGTGCTCGACCGCGCCGAGCTGCACGCCCGCGCCGCGCGGCTGCTGTCGGAGCGCGACTGCACGCCGGAGGAGGTCGCCGCGCAGGTCATGGAGTCCTCGCCGGCGGCGCAGGAGTGGGTCGTCGGCGTGCTGCGCGAGGCGGCGCGGCGGGCGCTGGTGCT
>DASVRH010000047.1:0-1765 GCA_036388715.1 Solirubrobacteraceae bacterium
GACGTCGTCGAGGCGCTGATGCACGACCGCGGCCTGCGCCGCCGGTTCGATCCCGTCGTCGAGCGCGAGGCGCGCGCGTCGGCGGAGAGGCCGCCGCTGGGCGACGTCGCGCGCCGCGACCTGCGCGATCTCGTCACGTTCACGATCGATCCGCCGACGGCGAAGGACTTCGACGACGCGATCTCCGCGGAGGGCTCCCGCGTGTGGGTCCACATCGCGGACGTCAGCGCCCACGTGCGCCCCGGCTCCCACGTCGATCGCGAGGCCTACCGCCGCGCCACCTCCGTCTACGTGCCCGGCGCGGTCGAGCCGATGCTGCCCGAGGCGCTGTCCAACACGGCGTGCTCGCTCGTCCCCGGCCAGGACCGCCTGGCCGTGACGGTTGAGATGGAGTTCGACGGTCACAGCATGCGCAAGGCCTCGTTCTACCGGTCGGTCATCCGCTCGGACAAGCGCCTGTCGTACCCGGACGTCGACGCGATCTTCGCGGGCGACGCGCGGGCGGAGGAGCCCTGGGGCGTGCCGCTGGCCGCCGCCCGCGCGGTCTCCGCGGCGCTGGAGGCCAGGCGCGTGTCGCGGGGCGCGCTGGCCGTCGAGTCCGTGGAGCCGGAGTTCGCCTTCACGCGGGAGGGGCACGTGCGCTCCCAGGAGGGCGTCGAGCAGACCGAGTCGCACCGGCTGATCGAGCACCTGATGATCGCCGCCAACGAGACGGTGGCCGGGCTGCTGGAGGACCGCAAGCTGCCCGCGCTCTACCGCGTGCACGAGAAGCCGGAGCCCGAGCGTGTCCTGCGCCTCGTCGAGCAGCTGATCTCGCTGGAGGTGCCGACGCCGCCCGTGCCGGAGACGATGACCCCGCAGCAGGCGAGCGAGGCGCTGGGGGAGATCTCGCGGCTGGTCGATTCCCACGTCCGCGCCCACGACGGCCGCGGCCGTGCGGCGCTGACGTCGCTCGTCCTCCGTTCGCTCAAGCAGGCCTACTACACGCCCGAGAACCGCGGCCACGCCGGCCTGCAGTCCGCGCGCTACTGCCACTTCACCTCGCCGATCCGCCGCTATCCCGACCTGATCTGCCACAGGGCGCTGCTGGCCGCCTTGGGCGCCGGCGAGGAGATGCCGGACCGGCCTCGCCTCGAGGACGACGGCTCGTGGTGCTCGGCGAGAGAACGTGACGCGATGCAGATCGAGCGCAAGGCCGACGACGTCGTGCGCTGCTTCTTGCTCGAGCGAGAGCTGATGGAGAACGGCTGGCGGCAGGAGTTCGCGGGCGAGGTCATCGGCGTGATCGGCGCGGGCGCGTTCGTCGCGTTCGGCGACGGCCACGAGGGCCTGCTGCCCGTGCGGCGGCTACGGTCCGACTGGTGGGAGCTCAACGAGGAGCAGACCATGCTGATCGGGGCCGACTCCGGCCGGAAGATCCGGCTCGGCGACGAGGTCGTCGTGCAGGTCGAGAGAGTGGACGCGCCGCGCGGGCGCGTCGACTTGTCGCCGGTGGAGCTGCGGGGCTAGTCCTCGCCGGTTGCGGCGCCGCCGACGCCGGCGCCGATCGCAAGGTCGTCTCGCTGAAGTGGCGCAGCGCCGCGATCGACCGCACCGAGCGGGTGAAGGTCGTCGTGCCGGAGGGCGGGGGGAAGCGCCCGCTGCTGATCTTCCTGCACGGCAAGGGCGGTGACGAGAACGGGCACCTGCACCACGAGATGTGCGAGGCGATCGACGCGCTCGGCGAGCGCGCGCCAGTGGTCGCCTTCCCGGCGGGCGGCGGCTC
>DASVRH010000048.1:0-6025 GCA_036388715.1 Solirubrobacteraceae bacterium
CGCAGCGCCGCGCGGCGATGATCCGCCGGTGCGGATCGTCTCGTGGAACGTCGCCGGGCGGCTGAAGCGCCAGCCCGAGCAGGCCCAGGCCGTCCTCTCGATGAGCCCGGACGTCGTCGCGCTCCAGGAGGTGACGGTCAACTCGCTGCCCCTGTGGCGCGCGGCGCTCGAGGAGGCCGGCCTCGCCCACTCGATCACCCCGCTCGACGAGGGCCGGCCGCCGAAGCCGCGGAGGCTCGCGGTCCTGACGGCGGCCCGGGAGGAGATGCGGCGTCTCGACGTGGGCCCGCTGCCGTGGCCCGAGCGCGCGGTGTCGGTCGAGGCGGACGGGATCGAGATCGTCAACGTCCACTCGCCGATCGCGCCGTCGCCCGGGCTGGCCAAGGTCCTCACCCACGAGGCGCTGTACGCCTACGCGAAGGGCCGGCCGGGGCCGATCGTGCTCCTCGGCGACCTGAACACGCCGCGGCGCACGCACGAGGACGGCAGCGTGATGACCTTCGCCTACACGAGCGCGGGGAAGCTGCGGCCCGAGCGCGGCGAGCGCTGGGACGCCGCCGAGGCCGCGCTCGTCCACACGCTGCGCGCCGAGCACGGCTGGCGCGACGAGTTCCTCGACGACCCGCAGCGGACATGGACCTTCAAGGACGACCGCGGCGGCTGGCGCCTGGACCACCTCCTCACGAAGGGCGTCACGACGACGGCCCGCGCCTACGCTCACGACTGGCGGCGCAGCGGCCTGAGCGATCACTCGGCGATCGTCGCCGACCTCCACTCGGGCGCGAGCACGGCGTAGACCACGAGGTCGAGGCGCCGCGAGCCGACGAGCTCGGCCTCGCGCGCGATCCCCTCCGACACGAAGCCGAGCCGCTCGGCGACCGCGCGGCTGCGCGCGTTCTCCACCGCGGCGCGCAGCTCCATCCGGTGCATGCCCCACGACCCGAACGCGGTGTCGGCGTACGCGCGCACCGCGCGCGTCATCAGGCCCCGCCCCTCGTGCTCGGGCGACAGCCAGTAGCCGATGCTCGTCGTCAGGTGCAGGCGGTTGACCGCGTGCACGCCGACGATCCCCGCGATCGCCCCGTCGACGACGATCGCGGTGTTCAGCGCGCTCCCCTCGGCGTGCTGGCGCCGCGAGAGCCCGATGAAGTCGACCGCCGCCGCCGGGGTCTGTCCCTGCGCCCACGGCAGCCACCGCGCGAGGTGCGCGCGGTGGCGGTCGATGAGGGCGTACAGCTCGCCGGCGTCCGGCTCCTCGAGGGGGCGGAGCTCGAAGGAGCCGTCGCCGCGAGGAACCGTGAGCACGTCAGCCGACGACGCGGATGAGCTTCTTGTTGACGAACTCGTCCAGGCCGTAGCGCCCGAGCTCGCGGCCGTAGCCGGAGTTCTTGACGCCCCCGAACGGCAGCTCGGCGCCCTCGGCGCCCACGCCGTTGACGAACACCATGCCGGCGTCGATGCGGTCGGCGACGCGCAACGCCTGGTCGGAGTCGTTCGTCATGACGTACGAGCCCAGGCCGTACGGCGTGTCGTTGGCGAGGCGGACGGCCTCCTCCTCGTCCTTGACGCGGTAGACCTGCGCGACCGGCCCGAAGAACTCCTCGTAGCGGGCCGGGTTGTCCTCCGGGATGTCCGTGAGGATCGTCGTCGTGAAGAAGTTGCCGTCGTGGTCGCCGCCGGCGACGAGGTTGGCGCCGCTGTCGACCGCGCGCTTGACCTGCTCGGCCAGCCGCTCCGTCGCCTTGTCCGACGAGAGCGGCCCGATCGCCGTGCCCTCCGTGCTCGGGTCGCCGGGCTCCACCGCCGTGAGCGCCTGCTTGAACTTGTCGAGGAACTCGTCGTAGAGCTCGTCGACGACGATGAAGCGCTTCGCGGCGTTGCACGCCTGGCCGGTGTTCTCCAGGCGCCCGCCCACCGCGGCCTCGACGGTCGCGTCGAGGTCGTCGCTGCCCAGGACGATGAACGGGTCCGAGCCGCCGAGCTCGAGGACGACCTTCTTCAGGTTGCGCCCGGCGATCTCCGCGACGGCGGCGCCCGCGCGCTCGGAGCCGGTCAGCGAGACGCCGCGCAGGCGCGGGTCGGCGATGAGCCACTCGATCTGCTCGTGCGTCGCGTAGACGTTGGTGTAGGCGTCCTTCGGGACGCCGGCCTCGTGGAACATCCGCTCCATCGCCGCGGCCGACTCGGGGCACTGCTCGGCGTGCTTGAGCAGAATCGTGTTGCCGATGATCAGGTTCGGGCCGGCGAAGCGGGCCACCTGGTAGTAGGGGTAGTTCCACGGCATGATCCCGAGCAGGAGCCCGTAGGAGCTCTTGCGGACGAAGGCCGAGCCCTCGCCGTCGAGGAGCTTGATCTGCTCGTCGGCGAGCAGCTCCTCGGCGTTGTCGGCGTAGAAGTCGTAGATCGCCTTGCAGAACTCGACCTCGCCGACCGCCTGCTCGATCGGCTTGCCCATCTCGCGCACGATGATCTCGCCGAGCTCCTGCTTGTTCTCCTCGTGCAGCTCGCCGACGCGGCGGATGATCGCGGCGCGGTCGGCGACGGTCGTCGAGCGGTTCCACTCCTCGTGCGCGCGGTGCGCGCGGGCGACGGCGTCGCGGAGGTCGTCGTCGCTGATGGCATCGAACTTCTTCAGCGTCTCACCGGTGGCCGGATTGACGACGGCGTACTCGAGCGTTGCAGTCATGGCCCGGACTCTAGACTCGACCGCTCTCATGACCAACATCGTCATCAGTTCCGGCGCACGGACGGCCGTCGGCTCATACGGAAAGTCGCTCAAGGACGTCCCTCCCACCCAGCTGGGCACCATCGCGGCGAAGGCCGCCATGGAGCGCGCCCAGATCGAGCCCGAGCACGTCGACCACGTCGTCTTCGGCAACGTCATCCACACCGACACGCGCGATCCCTACATGGCCCGCGTCGTCGGCATCGAGAGCGGGATCCCGAAGGAGACGCCCGCCTACACCGTCAACCGCCTGTGCGGCACGGGCGTGCAGGCGATCGTCAGCGCCGCCCAGGCGATCCTGTCGGGCGACGCCGACGTCGCGCTGGCCGGCGGGGCCGAGTCGATGAGCCGCGGGCCGTACTGGATGCCCGACGCCCGCTGGGGCTCGAAGATGGGGCCGTCGACGCTGGTCGACCCGGTCCAGGGCTCGCTCCAGGACCCGTTCCACGAGATCCTCATGGGCGTCACGGCGGAGAACCTCGCCGAGCGCATGTCGATCTCCCGGGAGGACCAGGACGCGTTCGCGGTCGAGTCGCACCGGCGCGCGGCGGCCGCGTGGGACGCCGGCCGCTTCGACGACGAGATCGTCCCCGTGCCGGTGAAGGTCAAGCGCGAGACCGTCGACTTCGCGCGCGACGAGCACTTCCGCCCCGAGGCGAGCGCCGAGACGATGGCCAAGCTCAAGCCGATCTTCAAGAAGGAGGGCGGCACGGTCACGGCCGGCAACGCCTCCGGCATGAACGACGCGGGTGCGGCCGTGGTGCTGATGACCGACGAGAAGGCCAAGGAGCTCGGGGCGCCGGTGCGCGCGCGGATCCTCTCCTGGGGCATCAGCGGCTGCGAGCCGGAGGTCATGGGCATCGGGCCCGTCCCCGCCGTCAAGCGGGCGATGGAGAAGGCCGGCCGCTCGCTCGACGAGGTCGGCGTCGTCGAGCTGAACGAGGCGTTCGCCGCGCAGGCGCTCGCCGTCATCCGCGAGCTGGGGCTGGACGAGGCGCGCGTGAACCCGAACGGCGGCGCGGTCGCGCTCGGCCACCCGATCGCCGCGACCGGCGCGCTCATCACGACGAAGATCCTCGGCGAGATGGAGCGCAACGATCACGAGCTCGGCCTGGTGACGCTGTGCATCGGCGGCGGGCAGGGCATCGCGCTACTTCTCCAGCGCGAGGGGTAGAGGCGGCTCCATGCGGATCCTCGTCCTCGCCCGCGACCACGTCGATGCCGCCCGGGTGCGCTCCGCGCTCCCGGGCGACGACATCGCCGACGCCGAGGTGCTCGTCGTCGCGCCCGCCGAGCAGGAGTCGAAGCTGCGCTTCTGGATGTCGGACGCCGACGACGCGATCGCCGACGCCTCCGAGCGGGGCGAGGGGGTCGCGGAGGGGCTCCGCGAGGAGGGCGCTCACGCGCGCACGGAGACGGGCGAGGCCGACCCGGTCCTCGCCGTCCGCGACGCGCTCGCGACCTTCCCGGCCGACCGCATCCTCGTCTTCGGCGACGAGGAGCTCGCGCAGGAGGTGCGCAGCTCCGTCGACGTCGAGGTGACCGCGGCGAGCTAGCTAGGCGTCGGCGTTGTCGTGCCCGGCCTCGAGGTCGGGCCGGTAGGCCTCGACGACCTCCTGCAGCGTGTCGCGGGTGGAGTGCCTCGGCTTCCACCCGAGCTGCTTGCGCGCCTTGGCCGTGTCCATCACGACGGGGACGCGGCCGGCGTTGACCCACGTCGCCTCGGCGGGCAGGAAGGGGATCCGCGAGACGATCTCGGCGGTCGCGTCGACCGCGAGGTCGGGCACCGGGACGCTGTACCAGCGCAGCGCCTCCGCCAGGTCGCTCAGCGTCATCTCGCCCTCGCCGGCCAGGTTGTAGACGCCCGGCCCGCCCTTGCCCAGCACCGCCGCCTTCAGCGCGCTCGCGACGTCGTCGTGGTGGACGAGCTGGAACGGGACGCCCGGGTCGGGGATGACCGGCTTGAGGATCGGCACCTGGTCGAAGAGCGCGCGCACCACGCCGGGCAGCCGCTCGCCGATCCGGACGTAGGGGATCGCGTCGATGAGCATCCGCGCCTGCGGGCCGGCCACGATGCAGGGCCGGAAGACGTAGGTGTCGAGCTTCGCGCCGTCGACGACCTCGTGCAGCACCTGCTCGAGCTCGGCCTTCTGCGCGCTGTAGGGATGCGCGTCGGTCCCGCGCGTCGGCGTGTCCTCGCTGAGCGGGAGCGGGTTGTCCTCGTGAAAGCCGTAGGCCGCGACCGACGAGGTGTAGACGAGCCGCTTGGCCTTCGCCTCGACCGCGGCCCGGAAGACGTTGCGCGAGCCCTCGAGGTTGATCTCGCGGGTCGCGTCGCTGGCGCCGAGGACGATGAACGCGAGGTGGACGACGACGTCGGCGTCCTCGACCAGCGCGGCGACGTCGTCGCGGTTCGTGATGTCGCCCTGGCGGTACTCGGTCTTGCGCCAGCCGTTGGCCGACGGGTCGAACGGCCGGCGGGCCATGCCGAGGATCCGCTTCACCTCGCGGGTGCGCTCGAGCGCCTGCACGAACGGCTTGCCGATCTCGCCGGTCGGGCCGGTGACCGCGACGGTGAGGCCGTCGCCGCTGCCGGCGGGCTTGATGTTGCGTTGCTGGGGCATGTCAGGCCTCGTCGTATCCGGGTTCGCCCGGCAGGAGCACGCGCGCCGACTCGCCGCTGACGAGGACGCGCGGCTCGATCGGCCGCACCTCGGTGCCGCGCGCGTGCTCGATCAGCGCGTCGGCGGTGTCGAAGCGGCCGAGCTGCTCGAGCGTCTTGATGGTCGGGAAGACGAGCATGATCTCGCCGTCCCGGTGCGCGTCGAGCGCGCCCTGCGGCGTGAACCAGCCGAGGTCGACGCACTCCTCGCCGTCGCAGCGCGGCGCGGCGTCGCCGGGCGCGGGGGCGAGGTAGAACCACGTGTCGAAGCGCTTCTTGACCTGCGCCGGCGTGATCCAGCGGCTGAACGGGACGAGGTCGCCGGGGTCGGCGACGGTCACGGCCGCCTCCTCCTCCAGCTCGCGCACGGCCGCGACGCGGTGCGCGGCGTCGTCCTCGCCCTCCGCGTTGTTCACGGCCCCGCCGGGGAAGACCCACGCGCCGCCCATGAACTTCATCTCCGGGTTGCGCTTGACGAGGAGGACCTCGAGCGTCTCGCCGCCGCCCCGCAGGAGGATGACCGTCGCGGCCTGCCGCGGGGTGGTCACTTCCCCGGTGTTGAGCTCCTCACCGGGCGGGGGGCGGTCGACGTCCACGACCGCATACCCTGCCACGTCCCATGAGCAAATGGATCTGTG
>DASVRH010000049.1:0-3293 GCA_036388715.1 Solirubrobacteraceae bacterium
GAAGGCGGGAACGTCGACGAGCCGAGGTAGCGGACCTTGCCCGCGTGGACCAGGTCGCTGAGCGCCCCCAGGGTCTCGTCGAGGTCGACCGCCGGGTCGGCACGGTGCACCTGGTAGACGTCGATCCAGTCGGTCCGCAACCGCTTCAGCGACGCCTCCACCTCTTTGAAGACCCAGCGGCGCGAGTTGCCCTTCTGGTTCGGGTCGTCGCCCATCGAGCCGTGGAACTTCGTGGCGAGGACGACGTCGTCGCGCCGGCCGCCGGCGAGCGCCTTGGCGACGATCTCCTCCGACTCGCCGCGCGCGTACACGTCGGCGGTGTCGATGAAGTTGATCCCCGCGTCGAGGGCGCGGTGGATGATCCGGACGCTCTCGTCGTGGTCGGTGTTGCCCCAGGCGCCGAACATCATGGCGCCGAGGCAGAGCGGGGACACGTGGACCCCCGTCGTGCCGAGTGTGCGCATGCGCCTCAGACTGGCAGCTGCGCGGTGAGCACGCGTTCGCCCTCGCTCCGGATCTCGATCGTGTCGTACGCCTCCGGCGGGCCGCCGCACGCGAGCCGCGCCGTGACGTGACCGTCGGCGTCGACGCGGAACGACCCCGCGCTGATCTCGTACTCGCCGGCGAGCATGTAGACGTCGTAGTGCTCCCTGCGCCCCGACGGCGGGAGGCGGGCGTCGAGCTCGATGACCGTGCCGACCTCGTCGGCGGCGACGACGGCGCGCGCCGACCCGCCGGCGCCGCGCAGCTCGACGGAGGTCGTCGCCGGGTCCGATCCGTCGCCGGAGAACGCGCCGCCGAGGGCGAGCGCGGCGACGGCGAGCAGCGCCCCGAGCGCGGCGCTGGGGATCGCCACGCGCAGCGACGGCGCCGCCCAGCGGCGGCGCGGGCGCCGGGCGCGCGGGCGCTCGTCGCGGAAGCCGGCCAGCACCGCGTCCTCGAGCAGCGGCGAGGGCGGCTCGAAGGCGGGGCGGTCTGGCTCGGCCTCGGAGAGGTCGAGCAGCGCCGGCAGCCCGGCGAGGCGGCCGTGCTCGTGGCGGCACTCGGTGCAGCGCGCGAGGTGCTCGCGCACGCTCGCCTCCTCCTCCGGCGGCAGCGCGCCGAGGACGTACGCGCCCAGGTCGTGGAGCGGGTGCGTCACACCGCCTCCATCTCGTCGAGCGCGAGGCGCAGGTTCTGCAGCGCGTAGAAGGTCCGGCTCTTCACGGTGCCCGCGGGCAGGCCGAGGAGGTTCGCGATCTCCTTGACGCTCAGCCCGCCGAGATGCGCGAGCCGGACGACCTCGCGGTGCTCGGGGGTGAGGCGCTCGAGCGCCGACTGCACCTGCCAGCGCAGCAGCGCGCGCTCGATCGGCTCGTCCGCCGACGCCCCGCCCTCCGGCTCGGGCTCCCGCTGCGCCAGCGGCGGCCGGCGCGCGCGATGTCGCTCCAGGTCGACGATCGCGTTGCGCGCGATGCCGTACAGCCACGTCCGCACGCTGCCGCGCCCCGCGTCGTAGTCGGCGGCGTGGCGCCAGACGCGCGTGAAGACGTCCTGCACGACCTCCTCGGCGAGCCCGCGGTCGCCGAGGCGGCTGAGCGCGAAGCCGTACAGCTCGCCCGAGTACGTGCGGTACAGGGCGCGCGCGGCGTCCTCCCCGCGGTCGGATCGCAGGTCGCGCAGCAGCAGGCTCTCGTCGTAGGCGGGCATCACGCGGGCGGACCGTCGTACGTCGGATCGGCCTCCGCGGTTCGCCTAGCCGAACGAGCCCGGGTTCTCGGGCGGCGACCCGCGCTGGCGCAGGAAGCGCTGGAACTCCCGCGCCAGGACGTCGCCGGAGGGCAGGTCGGTCGGCCCGGCGGCGGCCGCCTCCTCCTCCTGCTCGGAGATCGCCTGCTCGAGGCGCTCGACGAACGCCTGCACGTCGGGGTCGCTCTGCACGGCGAGGCTGACCTGGCGCTCGTAGTCCGAGGCAGCGGTCTCCAGCTCGCGCGCGTCGACGGACACGCCGACGAGCTGCTCGAGATGGCGCACGAGCGCCAGCGCGGCCTTCGGGTTCGGCGCGGCCGCGACGTAGTGCGGCACGCTCGCCCACAGCGACGCGGTGGGGATCCCCGCGTCGGCGCACGCGGCGTGCAGCACCCCGACGATCCCGGTCGGGCCCTCGTAGGAGGCGGTGCTCACGTTCAGGCGGGTGACGAGGCTGGGCTCGCTGGAGAGCCCGGTGACGTTGACCGGGCGCGAATGGGGCACGTCGGCCAGCAGCGAGCCCAGCGAGACGACGAGCTGCGTGCCCAGCGCCTCGGCGAGGTCGACGAGCAGGGCCGAGAACGTGCGCCAGCGCATCGACGGCTCCGGGCCGTGGACGAGGATGAGGTCGCGCGGCGCGCGCGGCACCTTCGCGGCGTAGATCTCGAGCGTGGGCCACGTCACCTCGCGCGTGCCGCCGTCGACGATCTTGATCTTCGGCCGGGTCGCCTGGAAGTCGTAGAACTCCTCGGGGTCGACCGTCGCGAAGCGCGTCGCGCCGAGCGCCGCGCCGAAGAAGGAGACCGCGGCGGTCGCGGACTCGCCCGCGTCGTTCCACCCCCTGAAGGCACAGACGAGAGCAGGTGCGCGGAGGCCGTCGGGACGGCTCTCCCACTGGAGGGGCGGCATCCGATTCACGGTACATCATGGTCGTCGTGGCGCCGACGATCGCGACCCTCCGTCCCGGCCAGGACATCGATGCCGTGTTCGCCTGCACGCGCAAGGACCGGCTGACCGCCCGGACGGGCACGCCGTACCTCGCGGTCGAGCTGCGCGACCGCACCGCGTCGGTGCCCGCGCGCGCCTTCCGCGACGCCGACGTGCTCGCCGGGCGCTTCGACCGCGGCGACCTCGTGCGCGTGCGCGGCCGCGTCGAGCGCTTCCGCGACGAGCTCCAGGTCGAGCTGTCGGACATCGCGCGCGTGGCGCCGGGCGAGGCCGATCCCGCGTCGTTCCTGCCGGTCGCCTACCGCGACCTCGACGAGCTCGACGGCTTCCTCGAGCACTTCGCCGGCGAGGTGCACGACCCGCAGTACCGGTCGCTGCTGGAGCGCATGCTGGGCGACGAGACGCTGCGCGCCGCGTGGCGGCAGGCGCCGTGCACCCGCGACGGCCACCACGCCTACCTCGGCGGCCTGCTCGAGCACACCGTCGCGGTCGCCCAGCTGGCGGCGGAGACGTGCCAGCTCCACGTGCGCCTGAACAGCGACCTGCTGATCACCGCCGCGCTCGTGCACGACCTCGGCAAGACGCGCGAGTTCACCTATGGGGCGGCGATCGCGCCG
>DASVRH010000050.1:0-2117 GCA_036388715.1 Solirubrobacteraceae bacterium
ACCCCACGCTCTTCCCCAACGTCGTCAAGGCGCTGCGCGACAGCGGGCTCGACCCCGGGAAGGAGCTCGTCCCGGTCGCCCCCGCGGCCCACTACATGATGGGCGGGATCGTCACCGACCTGCACGGGCGCTCGACCGTTCCCGGCCTCTACGCCGTCGGCGAGTCCGCCTGCACCGGTCTGCACGGGGCGAACCGGCTGGCCTCGAACTCGCTCAGCGAGTGCTTCGTCTTCGGCGCGCGCGCCGCCGCCGCCGCGCTCGACGAGCCCGCGCCCGGCACGGCGACCCCGCCGCCCGATCCCCGCCCCGTCGCCCCGCCGACCGACGAGACGCGCGCGGCCATGTGGCGCGACGCGGGGCTGGAGCGCACGCCCGAGGGGCTCGAGCGCCTCACCGGGGACGCCCATCCGCTCGCCCGCCTGGTCGCCCGATGCGCCTTGAAACGGACCGAAAGCCGCGGCGCGCACCGCCGGACCGACTTTCCTGATTGCGATCCCGCGCTGGGCGGGTATCACGCCGTCGTGGGGGGCTCCGGCACGCCTGAATTCAGGGCGTGGGAATAGACGCTGGCGTTTTCTTAACGCCAAATCAACAAACCTGACGTTCCTAGCTCTACAGACCCGGGCAAAGATCCACCGCTCCGGGGAACCTAGAGGAGGGTTCGAGGGTCAACATGTTCCAGTACAGCCGGGGGATCTACCGGGAACTGGCGCCGCACGTCGATGCGCGTGCTGGTTGCCCCGGTCGCAGTGCCCATGAGCACGTGCTCAGGACCTGCGAGCAGACGATGGAGCGTCTGGCCACCGACCGGCACTACTTCGCACGGCCGGCAAGGACGCTGTTCAACGACATCCGTTTCTGCTTCCCCATGACGTCACAGGCTCGGGTGTGGAGCGTCATCAACGCGTACGTCCACGCCGCGGAGTCGTATCTCGACAGCCTGCCGAAGGCGGGTCATGACGTGAACGGGAATCCGCTGCAGTGCCGCGCGACCACGCGCAAGGGGACTGCCTGCCAGCGGGTGCCGCTGCCGCACAACGGCTACTGCCCGTCGCATCAGCATCTGGCAGAGACGGAAGAGGCGGAGCTCGTAGCCGCCTAGGAGGGGGAAGGGAGGGCGCGGGGCGCGCGGGAGCGCCCTGACGCGCCCACCTCGGCCCCTGCGCGTACCCTCCGCGCGTGCTGCTCGGCGTCGACGTCGGAGGGACCTTCACCGATGCCGTGCTCGTCCTCGACGGGCGCGCGATCACCGCCAAGGCGCCTTCGACGCCGGACGATCAGTCCGGCGGCGTGCTCGCCGCGGTCGAGGCGGCGCTCGAGCGGGCCGGCCGCGCCCCGCACGAGGTCGAGGACTTCGCCCACGGGATGACCGTCGCGACGAACGCGCTGCTCGAGGGCCGCGGCGCGCGGACCGTCCTGGTCGCCACCGAGGGCTTCACCGACGTCGTCGAGCTCGGCCGCCAGCGGCGCAAGGACCTCTACCGCCTCTGCGCGCGGCATCCCGACCCGCTCGTGCCGCCGGAGCGGCGCGTCGCGGCGCCGGAGCGGATGGGGCCGCAGGGCGTCGTCACGCCGCTCGCCGACGCGCACGCGCTGGCGGAGCGGGTGCTGGCCCACGAGCCGGAGGCGGTGGCCGTCTGCCTGCTGCACGCCGACCGCTTCCCCGACCACGAGCGCGCGATCGGCGAGGCGCTGGCCGAGGCCGCCCCCGACCTGCACGTGTCGCTCTCCCACGACGTGGTCGGCACCTTCCGCGAGTTCGAGCGCGCGGCGACGACCGAGGTCGACGCCGCCCTCTCCCCCCTCCTCGCCACCTACCTGCGCCGGCTCGTCGCGCGCTGCGAGGAGGCCGGGCTGCCGAAGCCGTCGATCATGCAGTCGAGCGGCGGCCTGGCCGACGCCGACGTGGCGGCCCGGCATGCCGCCCTCACGGTGCTGAGCGGCCCGGCCGGCGGGGCCGCGGCGGCCGCGCTGATCGCCGAGCGGACGGGGATCGAGGACCTGCTCTGCTTCGACATGGGCGGCACGTCCTGCGACGTCTGCGTCGTCGAGGGCGGGCGCGTGCGCGAGACGGCGGGCCGCGAGGTCGGCGGCCGGCCGCTGACCCTGCCGATGGT
>DASVRH010000051.1:0-14435 GCA_036388715.1 Solirubrobacteraceae bacterium
CCTGTCCGGCGAGGACCTCGGCCAGAGCGGCGAGGACCACGGCCAGAGCGGCGAGGACCACGGCCAGAGCGGCGAGGACCACGGCCAGTCCGGCGAGGACCACGGCCAGTCCGGCGAGGACCACGGCCAGAGCGGCGAGGACCACGGCCAGAGCGGCGAGGACCACGGCCAGTCCGGCGAGGACCACGGCCACGCCGGCGAGAACCCCGGCCACGGGGGCACGCCGCCCGGTCAGGGCGGCGACAACCCCGGCCGCGGCGAGGATCCCCCCGGCCACGGCGGTGAGAACCCCGGCAACGGCCACGAGAACGGCAACAACGGCAACAACGGCAACCCGGGCGGCAACGGCAACAACGGGAACCACGGCAACAACGGGAACCCGGGCGGCAACGGCAACCACGGCAACGACGGCAAGGACGGCGAGAAGGGCGAGGACGGCGAGAGCTCGTCGACCACGATCGTCGAGTGGCGTGACGCGCCGCTGACGCCGGCCCCGATGTTCAGCGAGTCGAACAAGGGCCTCACCGCCACGCCGGTCGTCAAGCGCTCCTGCGTGAGCCGGCGCGTCGTCCGCCTGAAGCTCGACAAGTACTACAAGATCCGCTCCGCGCGAGTCCTGCTGAACGGCCGGGTCGTGAAGGTCAGGCGGACCAAGAAGGGCAAGTTCGTGAAGATCGACCTCCGGGGCAAGAAGGAGGGCGTCTACACGGTGCGGACCGCGGTGCTCACCAAGGGCGGCCGGCTCAAGCTCGGCACCCGCAAGTTCGCGACGTGCGGCGCCCGCGTGAAGAAGCGCGGGTAGCCATTCCCCCCACGCAGCATCGCCGCGGCGAGACCCGCGGCGGGTAGGACCACGAGGGCCGCCGGGAGACCGGCGGCCCTTCGTGTGTCAGGGTCCCGCCGCGATGCTCGGCGGCTACCGCGCGGCCCTCTCGATCCCGCACCTGCGGCTGCTCGTCGCGGCGGCGACGCTGCACGGCGTCGCCGCGGCGACCGCGCCGCTGCCGCTCATCCTCCTCGTCGCCGAGCAGACCGGCTCGTACGCGTCGGCGGGGATCGCGAGCGGCGCGTTCTTCGTCGGCACGTCGATCACGGCGCCGCTGCGCGGCCGCGCCGTCGACCGCTTCGGCGCCCTGCCGGTGATCCTGCCGATGGCGGTGGCGAACACGCTGACGCTCGTCGCCATCGTCGTGCTCGCGGTCACCGACGCGCCGGTGGCCGCGATCGTCCCCGCCGCCGCGCTCGCGGGCGCGCTCCTCCCTCCCTCCGTCTCCACGCTGCGCACGCTGTGGTCCGGGCTGACGCGGACCGCCGAGGAGCAGCAGGCCGCCAACGCGCTGCAGTCGGTCATCCTCGACGCCATCAACATCGTGGGCCCGCTGCTCGGCGGCGCGCTCGCCGCCGTCGCCTCGCCCGCGGCAGCGCTGGCCACCGCCGCCGGCTGCATGCTCGCGGCGGGTGCGGCCTTCGCCCTCGCGCCGCCCGCCCGGCACTGGCGGCCCGAGCCGCGGGATCGCACACGCCTCGGCGCCCTCGCGGCGCCGGGCATCCGCACCCTCGTCGTCGTCTCGCTCCCCGCCGGCGCGGCGGTCGGCGTGCTCGACCTGGCGGCGCCCGCCTTCGCCGACGACCACGGCAGCGGAGCGACGGGGGCGGTGCCGCTCGCGGCGATGGCGGCGGGCAGCGTCGTGGGCGCGCTCGTCTACGGCGCCCGACGCTGGGAGGCGCCGGCGAGCGTGCGCTACCTGCGCCTCCACGCGCTGCTCGTCCTCCCGCTCGCCGCCACGGCCCTCGCGACCTCGATCCCCGTCCTCGCCGTGCTCATGCTCGCGGTCGGCCTCGTCCTGGGGACGATCACGACGACGACGTTCGGGCTGCTCGACGAGCTCGCGCCGGAGGGGACCACGACCGAGGCACTGACCTGGCTGATCGCCGCGTTCTCGACGGGCGCCGCCGGGGGGTCGGCGCTGGCCGGAGGGATCCACGAGTGGGCCGGCGCGGCGGAGGCGCTCGGCGCGGCCGCCGTCGCCGGGACGATCGCCCTCGCGACGATCGCGCTCCGCGGCCGCACGCTCGCCGTCAGCGAGGCTTGACTCAGACCTCGGGGACGCGCCCGCGGCGGCGCTTCTTGCCGCAGGTGCGGTACTTGCGCTTGCCCTTGATGGTGCGTCCGTCGTCGAGCAGGATCGTGATCCGGACGGTGTAACGACCGCGCGGCAGGCCGCGCAGGTCGACCCGCGCGGTCACGCGCACGTTGCGGACCGTCTTCACCCGCCGCCCGTTGACCTTCACGATCGCGGCGACGATCGTCGTGCCCGGCGGGTTGCGCAGGCGGATCTTGAAGTTCCGCCGGCTGACGCAGCGGCGGTTCGAGGGCGCCGACACCACGCCGCCGGGGCCGAACGCGGGCGGCAGGGGGCCCGACGGCGGGGGCTGCGGCTGCGGCTGGGGCTGGGGGTCGGACGGGGGCGGCGGGCCCGCGACGCCGCGCGGAGAGAAGACGGTCAGATGGGCGAACGTCGCCGTCGCACCCGGGGCGAGGTCGAAGTCCCAGCCGATCCCCGCGCCGTTGTCGACCGACTCGCCGCAGCGGCACGTGTTCGGGAACGGCGCCTTCGTCCCGATGTGGGTCCAGACCTCGTTGTAGCCGGCCTCCATGTACCGCGCGCCGGAGGTGAGCGGGTACCACTGCTCGATGCGCGCCGCCGGGTCGTTGTTCGCGTTCAGCGAGCAGCCCGCCGCCGACGCGCCCGAGTCGACGAACCCGAAGCCGCGGTCGGACTCCTGCAGGTAGCAGTCGCCCGCGCGGTACAGCGTGCCGGTCGCGGCCGACCCGCCGTTGTTGCGCACCTCCACGTCGGTCCGGTAGGCCTCCTGGCCGGGGACGTAGCTGTCGATCTGCGTGATCCGCAGCGAGCCGGCGTCCGCCACGGTCGTGACGCGGAACGGGTCGCTCGAGGTGCCCGCTCCGGTGACGCCGCTCTGGCTGACCGGCGTGAAGACGGTCGCCGCTCCGATGCCGGTCGCCGCGGTGCCGCCGCCCGTGTGGTTGCCGAAGTCGGGGGCGAAGAGCGTGCCGCCGGTCGTCAGCAGGGTGCCGCAGTCGCCGGGCGTCGCGCCCGACGGGAAGAGCTCGAACGCCGCGTCGCCGGAGTAGGCGACCTGGCAGCTCAGCTCGTTGCCGAGGATCACGCGGGTGAGCGGGCCGCCCGAGGCGATCTCGACGAACGGGGTCTGCGCGGACGCCGGCGGCGCGAGAAGCGCCGTCGCGGTCACCGCCAGCAGGGCCGTCCGTGCCCGGAGCGACATGTGCGCGACGCTACGCCTGTCCGACCGCTTGTGTCAAGTCGCACGAACGACGACGGGCCGCCCGAGGGCGGCCCGTCTGCTGGGGAGGTCGATCCGGTAGGCGGTGGTCAGACCGCCGGCTGGATCTCGTGATTGGCCCGGAACAGGTTGCCCGGGTCGTACACGCTCTTGACGGCGCGCAGCCGCGCGAGGGTTGCGGGGCCGAAGAACGCGCTCGCGTCGGTGGGCTCCTCCTTGAAGTTGAGGTAGTCGCGCCCGTTGCCGTGGGCGTCCACCGCGGACTTCAGGACCTCGAGCTGCGCGCGCAGCGGCTCGGCGATCTCCGGCACCGACATGCCGCCGGCGAAGAAGACGTAGCCGGCGTCGAGCTTGGCCAGCGCGCCGTGCTCCTGACGGGCCCGCGCCAGCGCGCCGCCGACGTGGCGCAGCTCGACCATCAGCAGCAGCGGGTGCTGCTCGAACTGGTCGACGAGGAGGTCGATCAGCTCGGGCGTCGCCTCGTCGAGCATCGCGGTCTCGGCGTCGCCGGGCACCGGCTCCTCCGGGTCCATGTGGATGTAGCTGAGCGCGACGGGCGGGACCGGGCCGAAGCCATCCATCTCCGGCTCGAGCGCGCGCAGCGGCGCGAGGATCGCGTCGGCCTCCTCGGGCGTGCCGATGACGGCGCCGTCGATGGCCACGAGCGCGCGCCCGCGGACGATCTCCGGCACCCCGTCCATGTCGGGGATGTTCAGGATCCGCGCGGAGGTCGTGACCTCCTCGGGCGCGGTGAGCGTCCACTCGCGCCAGGCCTGGAGGACCTCGCGGGCGCGGTCGGCCGGCCAGAGCATCGCGCCGGCGACGATCGAGCCGAGGTCGAACAGGCGGAACTCCATCGCGGTGACGACGCCGAAGTTGCCGCCGCCGCCGCGCAGCGCCCAGAACAGGTCGGCGTGCTCGTGCTCGTCCGCGCGGACGAGGCGCCCGTCGGCCGTGACGAGCTCGATCGCGGTCACGCTGTTGGCGGCCAGGCCGAGCTTGCGGGCCAGCCAGCCCGTGCCGCCGCCGAGCGTGTAGCCGACGACGCCGACGTCCGGCGACGAGCCGGCCAGCGCCGCGAGGCCGTGCTCCGAGGCGGGGACGGTGACGTCCATCCACAGGGCGCCGGCCTCGACGCGGGCGATCCTGTTCTCGACGTCGATCTCGACGCCGCGCATCTTGTGGGTCTTGACGAGGATGGTGTCGGGCATCTCGCCGAGCGGCATGGCGTTGTGGCCGGTGCCCTGCGCGGCGACGCGCAGGCCGTGCTCGACGGCGAAGCGGACGGTGTCGAGGACGTCGTCCGGGCGGTCGGGGACGACGACGAGGGCGGGCTGCTGCGTGGCGGTGAGGTTCCACGCGAGGCGCGCGGTGGCGTAGTCATCGTCGCCCGGGGCGACGACGTCGCCGGCGATCTGGTCGCGGAGCCGGGCGACGTCGTGGGCGGTGAGGTCGGTCGTGAGCATGCATGCAGCATCGGGCGCTCGACCCCGGCTGACATCGGGGGATCACCTATTCGGACCCCGGGCCGCGCGCGCCTATCCTCCCCCCGGTGTTCACGCCCGTCCGCACGCGCCGCACCTTCGAGGAGGCCGCCGAGCAGATCGCCGACAAGGTGCGCTCCGGCGAGCTGCGCGTGGGCGACAAGCTCCCGGCCGAGCGCGACCTCGCGCTCCTGATGGAGATCAGCCGCCCGACGCTGCGCGAGGCGGTCAAGGTGCTCGTCGACGCGGGCATGGTCGAGGTGCGGCGCGGGCCCGGCGGCGGGATGTTCGTCGCGACCGACGTCGTCCCCGTCGACCTCGTGCGCCACGCGACGGAGCTGCGCATGAGCGAGGCGGCCGGCGTGCTCGAGGCGCGCCGGCTGATCGAGCCGCAGGTCGCGCGCCTGGCCCACGCGCGGGCGACCGACGCGGACCTCGCGCCGCTCGAGCAGACGATCGTAATGATGCGCGAGATCGTCGAGCGCGGCTACCGGCCCGAGGACGAGGACCGCTTCCTCCAGCTCGACGTGCAGTTCCACCTCGCGCTCGCGCGTGCGGCCGGGAACCCGACGCTCGAGACGCTGCTGCGGATCGTCTTCCGCCAGCTCGAGATCCTGCGCGACATGGCCATGCACGTCCCGACCGTGCCGGAGTGGGTCATCGACATCCACGAGCGCACGCTCGAGGCGGTGCGCACCGGCGAGGGGCTCGACGCGGTCATGGAGGAGCACCTGGGACAGCTCGAGGAGACGCTGCGGACCGAGGTTGCCTAGGCCGTCCGCGACAGTCGTCCGCAAGTTCTCGCTTCCGGGTGCGTTCGTTGGTAAGGTGCCCTGACCCAAATGGGTCAGGTCGCTTGACCAACGGAGGAGAGACCATGGCAGGGACGATCGAGCAGACGGGTCAGAGCACCACCGCGGCGCCGGGCACCGGCGCGCGTCCCGTCAAGCTCAGTCGCCCCGAGACGACCCTGCAGGACAAGTACGTCCTCGAGCAGGGCACGATCTTCCTCTCCGGCATCCAGGCGCTCGTGCGCGTGCTGCTCGACCAGCACCGCGCCGACGTCCGCGCCGGCCTGAACACCGCCACGTTCGTCTCCGGCTACCAGGGCTCGCCGCTCGGCGGCTTCGACAAGGAGGTCGGCCGTCTCGGTCCCTTGGGGACCTCGAACGGCATCGCCTTCACCCCGGGCCTCAACGAGGAGCTCGCCGCGACGGCCGTCTACGGCTCGCAGCTCGTCCAGAACCTGCCGTCGCCCAGGCACGACGGCGTGATCGGCGTCTGGTACGGCAAGAACCCCGGCCTCGACCGCGCGATGGACGCGCTGCGCCACGCGAACTTCGCCGGCACGCACCCGAAGGGCGGCGCGCTCGCGCTGGTCGGCGACGACCCGAGCTGCAAGTCCTCGACGCTGCCGAGCGCCGGCGAGGCCACGCTCGCCAGCCTCCACATGCCCACGTTCTTCCCGGGCACGCTCCAGGAGGTCCTCGACTTCGGCCGCCACGCGATCGCCTGCTCGCGCGCCTCGGGCCTGTGGAGCGCGCTGAAGATCGTCACGAACGTCGCCGACGCCGCGGGCACCGCCCAGGTGTGGCCCGACCGCGTCGTGCCGCTGACCCCGCGCGTCGAGTGGCAGGGCCGCCCCTACGTGCACCAGCCCAGCGGCCACCTCCTCGCGCCGCAGTCGCTCGAGCTCGAGAAGACGCTCTTCGGCCCGCGCCTGGAGCTCGCGCGCCAGTACGCGACGCTCAACCAGCTCAACCCGATCACCGTGCCGACGACCGACGCGTGGCTCGGCATCGTCGCGAGCGGCAAGGTCTACTACGAGCTGCTCCAGGCGCTGCGCGACCTCGGCCTCGACCAGGCCGGCCTCGAGCGCGCCGGCATCCGCCTGATGAAGGTCGGGATGCTCTACCCGCACGACCAGGCCGCCTTCCGCGAGTTCGGCCGCGGGCTCGACGAGATCCTCGTCGTCGAGGAGAAGCTCGAGTACCTCGAGTCCGCCATCAAGGACGCGCTCTACGGCACCGCCGACGCCCCGCGCGTCGTCGGGAAGCGCGACCCCGACGGCCGCGACCTCGTCTCGCCGTACTCCGACCTCGACGCCGACGCGATCGCCCTGGCCGTCGCGCGGCGCCTCGACACGCGCGTGCACCTCGACAGCATCCGCACCCGGGTCGAGGCGATCCAGGCGCGCCAGTCGACGACGGCGAAGACGCTGCCGACCGCGGCGCGCACGCCGTACTTCTGCTCCGGCTGCCCGCACAACACCTCGACCGCCAACCCCGAGGGCACGCTGCTCGGCGTCGGCATCGGCTGCCACACGATGGTCCTGCTCGACCCCGACGGCAAGGGCGAGGTCACCGGCATCACGCAGATGGGCGGCGAGGGCGCGCAGTTCGCGGGCATGCAGCCGTTCACCGACGCGAACCACTTCGTCCAGAACCTCGGCGACGGCACGTTCCACCACTCCGGCTCGCTCGCCATCCGCTTCGCGGCGTCGGCCGGCGTCAACGTCACCTACAAGCTGCTCTACAACGACACCGTCGCGATGACGGGCGGCCAAGACGTCCTCGGCCAGCTGAAGGTCCCGCAGCTGACGCGGTGGCTCGCGCTGGAGGGCGTCAAGCAGATCGTCATCACGACAGACGAGCCGGAGAAGTACGACGGCGTCGAGATCGACCCGATCGCGCGCGTCGAGCACCGCGACCGCCTCGCCGACGTGCAGGCCGAGCTGGCGAAGGTCGAGGGCGTCACCGTCCTCATCCACGACCAGGGCTGCGCGGCCGAGAAGCGGCGCCTGCGCAAGCGCGGCAAGATCGCCGACCCGGTCGAGCGCATCCACATCAACGAGCGCGTGTGCGAGGGCTGCGGCGACTGCGGCGAGAAGAGCTCCTGCCTGTCGGTGCTGCCCGTCGAGACCGAGTTCGGGCGCAAGACGCAGATCCACCAGGCCTCGTGCAACAAGGACTACTCGTGCGTGAAGGGCGACTGCCCGTCCTTCCTCACCGTCATCCCGGGAGAGAAGGCCAAGAAGGTCGCGCCCGAGCCGCCGGCCGAGCTGCCCGAGCCCGCCCTGCGCGTCCCGCACCGCGACTTCCTCGTCCGCATGGCGGGCGTCGGCGGCACCGGCGTCGTCACGGTCTCGCAGATCCTCCAGATGGCGGCGCTGCTCGACGGCAAGCACGCCTTCGGCCTCGACCAGACCGGCCTCGCGCAGAAGGGCGGCCCGGTCACGAGCGACATCCGCATCAGCCGCGACCGCATCGAGGGCTCCAACAAGGCGGGCGCCGGCGCGGCGGACCTCCTGCTCGGCTTCGACGTCCTCGGCGCGGCCAACCCGAAGAACCTGCTCGTCGGCACGGCCGAGAAGACGATCGCGGTCGTCAACACCGCGGCGGTCCCGACGGCGAAGATGGTCAAGAGCACGGCCGTGACGTTCCCGGCCGAGCGCCGCAACCTGAAGGCCATCGAGGCCGGCACGCGCGCCGAGGACAACGTCTACTTCGACGCCCAGGCGCTGGCCGAGGGGCTCTTCGGCGACCACATGCCGACGAACCTCCTGCTGCTCGGCGCCGCCTACCAGCACGGCTGCCTCCCGGTCTCCGCCGAGGCGATCGAGCAGGCCATCCGCCTCAACGGCGCGGCCGTCGACAAGTCGCTCGCGTCCTTCCGCTGGGGCCGCGCGGCGATCGCGCAGCCCGACCTCGTCCACGAGATCCTCAACCCCGCCGCGCCCGAGCCGGTCGTCGACGGCAAGGCCCTCGAGATCCTCGAGGCGACCGGCGCGACCGGCGAGCTGCGCCGCCTGCTCAGCGTCCGCATCCCCGACCTCGTCGCCTACCAGAGCGCGAAGTACGCGCGCGAGTACGCCGACGCGGCCATGGAGGTCGCGAAGGCCGACGAGGACGTCGCCGTCGCCTACGCGCGCGGCCTCTACAAGCTCATGTCCTACAAGGACGAGTACGAGGTCGCCCGCCTGCACCTCGACGCGGTCGAGCGGGCGAAGGTGACCAAGGAGTTCGGCGAGGGCGCGAAGGTCATCTTCATGCTCCACCCGCCGCTGCTGCGCGCGCTCGGGCTCAAGCGCAAGCTCAAGCTCGGCCCGTGGTTCACGCCGGCGTTCCGGATGCTGCGGCGGATGAAGTTCCTGCGCGGCACCCCGGCCGACGTCTTCGGCTACGCGAAGGTCCGCCGCGTCGAGCGCAGGCTGATCGGCGAGTACCGCTCCCTGGTGGAGCGCTCGGTCGCCGAGCTGAAGCCGGAGAACCGCGGGACGGTCATCAAGATCGCCGCGCTGCCCGACGTCGTCCGCGGCTACGAGGACATCAAGCTGCGCAACGTCGAGCGCTACCGGGCCGAGGCCGAGAAGCTCGAGCGCGAGCTGCGCGAGGCCCCGAAGGCGGCGAAGAGGACGCCGCGCTTCGAGCTGCCGGTCGTCAACGCCTAGAGATCGCCGGTCACGTTGAGCCAGGGCTCGACGCGCCAGCCGGTGACGAGGCCCTCGCGCACGTAGGGATCGATCGCGACGAACTCCTCGGGGTCGCCGGTCTCGCGGAAGACGATGAGGGCGCCGGTGGGCGGGTCGCCGGTGGCGCCGCCGGCGACGACGCGGCCGTCCTCGACCCACGCCCCGACGAGCTCGAGGTGCGCCGGGCGGTGCGGGGCGCGCTTCTCGACGACGTCCTCGACGTAGTCGTAGTGCAGGAGCTTCAGGTGCTGGGCCATGGCTCCGAAAGCTAGTCGTCAGAAGTGGGCGGCGGGCACCAGAAGTGGGCAACCGCTTCCGGGTAGTCCCCGCGGAGGAGCAAAGGTTCGTCCTTCAGGCCGATGACGCGGTGCCGCTCGGGTGGGAGTCTTGCGCCACGAAATCGAACGACAGCGTTGAGCAAGAGCCGGCGGCGCCTCACCCCAAGCCCCCAAGGCCCCGCGACCGCCCCGCCAAGTCCTCCGCCCCCTCCCCTGGAAACGGCCGGTTCGTCGAGCCCCTGACGAACCGGCCGTTCCGTCTTTCCGGCCTGAACCGCAGTCAGCTGAACGGTCACGTTTGTGGCGCGTTCGCATTGGGCATGTGGCGCATCGGGAGGGATGTGAATGCGCCGGTGCCTTGTCGCAGTCGTTCTGCTCGGGACGTTGATCGTCGCGCCGTCCGCGCACGCCACGGAGCAGCAGGCGTACGCGGTCGGGATGACCTACGCGACGCCGGTGGTCGCCCTGGCCCAGGGCGACACGCTGAAGTTCAACAACCTCGACCCGCTGGGCGCGCACGACCTCGCGGCCGACGACGGCAAGTTCGCCTCCGACGTCATCCCCGCCGGGCAGTCGTCGATCGTGCGCGGCACCGAGACGCTGCCGGCGGGCGCCTATCCCTTCCACTGCACGCTGCACACGTGGATGCGCGGCGTCGTCAACGTCGCGCCGGTGGGCGGCCCGGGCGGCGACGGCGGCGCGCCCTCGCAGGGCGACGTCACCTCCTCGCAGCCGACGGGCGTCAACCCCGACCCGATCGACCTCGTCCCCCAGGCGGCGGTCGAGCCCCTCGGCGAGGGCGACTGGCCGCTCTACGGCAAGGACGTCTTCAACACGCGCAACGGCGGCAAGGCGGGCCCGGCGCCGGCCGAGGTCCCGACGCTCGGGCCGGTCTGGAGCTTCTACTCGCCGCGCGGCGACTTCACGGGGACGCCGGTCGTCAAGGACAACACGCTCGTCGCCGGCACGAACCAGGGGTACGTCATCGCGCTCAACGCGACGACGGGCAAGGTGAAGTGGACGCGCAACATGCACGCGCCGGTCAACGGCACGGTGGCGCTGAGCGGCGGGACGGTCGTGGTCCCGGTCGCGCAGACGCACACGCCGCGCGTCGTCGCGCTCGACCTCGTCAGCGGCCGCACGCTGTGGGACACGGTCGTCGACGAGCAGAAGAACTCCGACGTGTACGGCAGCCCGACGGTCTGGAACGACACGGTCTACATCGGCGTCAGCGCGCTGTTCGGCGAGACCGGCGACCCCGACGTGTCGGTCCGCGGCGTGGTGACCGCGCTCGACCTCGCCGACGGCCGCCCGAAGTGGAAGACGTACCTGGTGCCGGAGGGCCACGACGGCGCCTCGGTGTGGACGACGCCCGCCGTCGACCCCGCGACCAGGCGCGTCTACGTCGGCACCGGCAACGCCTACCACGAGCCCGCGGCCAACACGACCGACTCGATCGTCGCGCTCGACGCCGACCGGGGCGGGATCGTCGACCACTTCCAGGCGACCGCGAACGACGTCTGGAACGGCACCGAGAACATCGTCGGCGCCGGGCCCGACTACGACTTCGGCGCCTCCCCGCAGCTGTTCACCGGGCCGGGCGGACGCAGGCTCATCGGCGAGGGCCAGAAGTCGGGCACGTACTGGGCGCTCGACCGCGAGACGATGGACCCGGCGTGGAGCGCGGTGACCGCCCCGCCGGGGATCTTCCTGGGCGGCATCATCGGCTCGACCGCGGTCGACGACAAGCGCGTCTACGGCCCTGACACGATCGGCGGCGAGCAGTGGGCCATCGACCAGGCCGGCGGCTACAACTGGCTGTCGTCCGACGGCGGGCCGTTGCACTTCAACGCGACGTCCGTCGCCAACGGCGTCGTCTACAACACGGACATGACCGGGCACCTCAACGCCCGGGACGCGGCGAGCGGGCTGTTGCTGAACAAGATCCCGCTCGGCTCGCCGTCGTGGGCGGGCGTCGCGATCGCCGGCGGCTCGGTCTTCACCGCGACCGGCACGCAGGGCGGCGCGGGCTATCTCGTCTCCTACCGGCCGCGCAAGTCGATCGGCGACGGCGGCAACGCCAACGAGGGCGACGAGCCGCGCTCCGAGCGCGTCAAGCGCGGCGAGTGCGTCCCGAGCGAGAAGGTCGACCGCGGCGAGAGCCGCAAGGTCCGCGCGAAGAAGGCGCGGCGCAAGCGGCGGCGGGCGGCGCGGCGACGCGCGGCGGCCCGCAGGCGCGCGGCGGCGCGGCGGCGCGCCCAGCAGCGCGGCGTGACGACCTACCACGACGACGGCCCCGGCGACGCGGACGGCGACGACCAGACCGCGAAGCCGCCGGGCAAGAAGCTCGCGAACACGCGCACGAAGGCGCGGTCGAAGAAGCGGCGCTCGCGCACCGTCACCGAGCGGCGCCGCCGGACCGACCGCGTGACGCGCAAGCCGTGCACGCGGCCGCCCGACGAGGTGCCCGAGCCCTTCGAGGAGGACCCTCACGCGCACGACGACCACGCGCACTCCGCGCCCGCGCAGGGCGGCGGCGCGACCAAGGGCGTCCTGCGCCGCGGCGACCGCTACGTCCCCAAGCCGGCTGGGACGAAGTCGAACTACACGTGGTACTTCGGCCCCTACACGGTCCCGCCGGGCCACGACATGAACCGCGCCGACATCGAGATCCCGGCCCAGAAGGGCTTCATGGTCTCCGTCGAGCCGTCGATGCGGCGCGTCAGCGACCTGTCCGAGCCCTCGCACATGGAGGGCCACATCCACCACGCGCACTGGTTCGCCGCCGACCCCGGCAACCAGGAGGACAACTACACGCGCGGGAACACCGAGTGGGTCTTCGGCAACGGCGACGAGGAGACGCGCGGCGACTTCCAGGAGCGCTCCGCCGCCGACCCGAACGGCCCCGTCTACGGCCAGTACATCCGCCAGGGCAACCCGCAGCTGATGATCTACATGCTGCACAACAAGACGGCGGCGCCGCTCGAGGTCTACATCGTCCTCGACGTCACGTTCATCCACGGCACGCCGGAGGAGCTCAAGGCGGCGACCGGGCGCGAGCACCACGACGTCAGCGGCATCCTGTTCGGCGAGACCTACGACGTCCCGCGCGACCCGAACGGCGACGGCGTGCACGAGTACGCCAAGGAGAGCGGGCGCGTCGAGGAGTGGACCTCGACCGTCGACGGCACGATCGTCGGCATGGGCGGCCACCTGCACCCCGGCGGCATCTCGCTCAAGGTCGAGAACTACGGCAGGCAGGACGACCCCTGTCCGGACGACGGGAAGGGCTACGGCGGGACGACGCTGTTCAACTCCGACGCCGTCCCCCGAAGAGCTCCCTTGTCAGAGGACTTCCAGATGGAGGTCACGCACCCCGGCTTCCGCGCGCCCATCCGCAAGGGCGACCGGATCCGCATCAGCGCGACCTACGAGAACAAGGACCACGCGTGGTACGCGGTGATGGAGCACCTCGGCATCTACGTCGACGAGCAGCAGCCGCCGCGCGGCAAGTGCACGAAGAACGTGATCGGCGTGCCCCACACCGTCGACTCCTCCGAGGAGGAGCGCGAGGAGGTCACGCGCAAGCGCGTGTGCCGCAAGGTCCGCGTGAAGGGCAAGCGGCGCAAGGTCCGCCGCTGCCACACGAAGGTCGTGCGCACGAAGGTCAAGCGCAAGGTGACGACGCTGCCGCTCGACCCCGAGGACGGCGTCTTCAACCGCGCCTGGCGCTTCCACCCCGATCCGCTCTGCGGTCCCGAGTGGGGGCAGCCGTGCGACCTGCCGGAGGACGGCGAGCCGAAGAAGGTGCCGGCCAAGCAGGTGCTGATCGCGAACTTCACCTACCAGCCGGGCAACCGCACGGCGGGCAGCTCGGCACCCGGGGAGATCGCGACGATCAAGCAGGGCGAGTCGCTGACGTTCGTCAACGCCGACCAGCCGGCGAACATCCGCCACTCGGTCACGACGTGCCCGTGGCCGTGCAACGGGCCGTACGTCGGCAACTACCCGCTGCCCGACGGGCGGTGGGACTCGGACACGCTCGGCTACGACGCGGTCGACGGCGGCAACCCGAACCCGCGGGCCGAGACGCCGAAGGATCTGCCGAAGGGCAGGTACGCGTTCTTCTGCCGCGTGCATCCGTGGATGCGCGGGGCGTTCGAGGTCGAGTAGCCCCGGCGCGTCAGGGCCCGAAGTACTCGACCGGCTCGGCGGGAGCGCCGGCCACGAGCGTATGGGCCGGCACGGGCGCCTTGACGACGCTGTGGGCCGCGACGATCGCCCGGCGCCCGACGTCGGAGAGGACGGTCGAGCCGCTGTTGACCTGCACGTCGTCCTCGATGGTGACGGGGTGGTACCGGTAGCCCTGCTCGAGGAACGGGACGGTGATGTCGCGGAAGAGGTGCGTGGCGTCGTAGACGCCGCAGTTGTGACCGATGCCGCAGCGCTCGCCGATCCGGATCGACCGCGAGCACGCGAGGACCACGTCGTAGGTCAGGTAGGAGCCGTTGCCGATCGTGATCCGCCCGTCGTCGTAGATCTCGACGCGGCAGTTGCGGCGGAACTCGCAGTCGTCGCCCACGACGAGCGTCCCCGACGCGGGGATGTCGACGCTGAAGCCGGGGCCGAGGTACACGCGGCGGCCGAAGCGGATCGTCGCCCGGGGATGGCGGAAGACGACCCAGCGCTGGCGCAGCAGCGACATGACCCGGCGCCCGGGGCCGTACTCGATGCGGTGGACCAGCCGCCCGATCACCGCGCCGCCGCCACCTCGCGATAGAGCTCCTCGACCTCGGCGACGTGGGGCCCCATCGGCCGGACGTGGCGGTCGCGGTGCTCGCGGGCCGAGCGCCGCAGCCGCTCGACCTCGGCGGG
>DASVRH010000052.1:0-2296 GCA_036388715.1 Solirubrobacteraceae bacterium
GCTCGTCGACGTCGTGTCGGACCCGTACACCGAGCGGCCGGGACTGGAGGTGTACGCCGCCGCCGCGGACGGCGACGGCGGGTCCGTCACGTACTGCGGGACCTAGCGCCCGGGCGGCCGGCGCTTCGCGAGCTTCTCGCGCGCCCCGGCGATCTGCTGCTTGCCCTTCTCGGACTTCGCGTACTGCATGGCCTTCTCCATGGCGCGCCGGCCCGCCGGGGAGCGCGCGAACGCGGCGGCCCTGCCGAACAACCCGGCCACTACGGGGTCACCCCGCCGAACGTGTCCAACCTGAACTTCATGTCACCCTCGATCGTCTCGTTGTCCATCTGGGCCTTCTGGAGCTTTCCGGCGTAGTCCCAGTTCATGCTCTGCCAGCGCGTGAACTGGTCGAGCACCCACACGCCGGACTGGCGCGAGCCGTTGCCGGACTTCCCGTTGCCGCCGAACGGCAGGTGCGCCTCGGCGCCGGAGGTCGAGTTGTTCACGGACACCATGCCGGCGGTGATGCGCTCGCGGAAGCGGAAGGCGTTGAGCGGGTCCGTCGTGTAGATCGACGACGAGAGCCCGTAGCCGTGGCGGTTCGCGAGCTCCATCGCCTCGTCGAAGCCCGAGAAGCGCGCGACCCCGATCATCGGCCCGAAGGTCTCCGTCCGGTAGAGCTCGTCGTCGAGCGTCACGCCGTCGACGATCGCCGGGTGGTAGTAGACGCCGGCGTCCGGGTCCCCGTTGAAGTTCGCCCACGGCGCCGACGACGTGATGCGGCCGCGGTGGTCGGAGCCCAGGACCGTGTGGTGGTCCTGGATGAGGCCGAGCCAGTCCTCGAAGCGCTCGGCGAAGCGCTCGTGGATCATCGGCCCGTAGAGGACGTCCTGCATCGGGTCGCCGATGGTGGACGCGCGCAGGCGCTCGTCGAGCTTGGCGACGAAGTCGTCGTGCACCGCGTCGTGGACGATCGCCGTTCCCAGCGACGTGCACCGCTGGCCGGCGGTCCCGAAGCCGCCGAACAGCGCGCCCTCGACGGCGAGGTCGAGGTCCGCGTCCTCCATGACCACCATGGGGTTCTTGCCGCCGAGCTCGAGGCAGGGGTTCTGCACGTGGCGGCCGCAGAGGGCGCCGATCTCGGACCCGACCGCGCTCGAGCCGGTGAAGCCGACCTTGTCGACGAGGCCCTCCTCGAGCGAGCGCTCGAGGCCCTCGAAGGTGGCCTTGCCGTCGGCGTGCACGACGCTCAGCACGCCGGCCGGGACGCCGCCGGCATGGAACAGCCGGGCCAGCGCGTCGCCGCAGGCTGCCGCGTACTCCGCCGGCTTCCAGACGACGGCGTTGCCGCAGACGATGGCCGGGACGAGGTACCAGGACGGGACCGCGACGGGAAAGTTCCCCGCGGTGATGATCGCCGCGACGCCCACGGGCACCCGGAAGGTGAACAGCTGCTTGTCGGGCATCTCCGACGGGACGGTCTGGCCGTAGAGCCGCCGGCCTTCGCCGACGAAGAAGTCGCACGTGTCGACGATCTCCTGCACCTCGCCGAGCGCCTCGGCGTAGGGCTTGCCGATCTCGCGGGTGACGAGGCGGGCCAGCGACTCCTTGTTCTCCTCGACGAGCCGGCCGACGTTGGCGATCACGCGCCCGCGCGTGGGCGCGGGGACCGTGCGCCACTCGAGCTGCGCGGCGCGCGCGGCCCGCGCCGCGTCGACCACCGTGCCGGCGTCGCCGAGGAGCACCTCGGCCACCGTGTCGTCGAGCCGGGCCGGGTTCGTCGAGGTGAGGCGGCCGCCGGGAGCGTCGTCGCGTTCCCGCCCGTCGACGATGGACGCGATCTGTCGCGTGGAGCTGGCGGTGACGGTCATGGCGACACCTTAAGGGCCTAAGGCCCCCCTGAGGCGGACTAAGGGCGGCTCCGCGCGAGCGCGCTCCATCCGCCCGATGTGGTGGGGACGTCGCAGCTCCAGGATCAAGTGGTGTCCAGTCCGCCTCTCCAAGGAGCCCCTCATGCACAGCGCACTCGTCCAGCAGATCGCACTCGACCGCCAGGTGGAGATCGCCCGCGCCTCCGCGCGCCGGCGCCGGTTCTCCCTCGGCCGTTCGCCGAAGGCGACGGCCCCGTCGTCGGACGGCGGTGGAATGCTTCACCTGTGGCGACTCGGGTCACCAGCACACGGTTCGTTGGGCGCGACGCGGAGCTCGCCGAGCTCCGCGCCGCCCTGGGCGACGCGACGGGCGGCCGCCCGGCGCTGGCGTTCGTGGCCGGGGAGTCCGGGGTCGGCAAGACCCGCCTCGTCGACGAGCTCCA
>DASVRH010000053.1:0-12060 GCA_036388715.1 Solirubrobacteraceae bacterium
CGGCGGCAGTCTGAACGACATGATCAGATCCACCATCTCCATGTCGCTCGACGGGTTCGTCGCCGGCCCCAACCAGAGCCCCGAGCACCCGCTCGGGGAGGGCGGCGAGGCACTGCACGACTGGGCGGTCGCGACGGACGCCTTCCAGGAAGCCCACGGCCGCCCGGGTCAGGGCACGCGGACGCCCGACTCCGCGATCCTCGAGGAGGTCAACCGGAACATCGGCGCCGTGATCATGGGCCGGAAGATGTTCGGCGGCGGCGACGGGCCGTGGGACCTCGAGTGGAAGGGCTGGTGGGGCGACGAGCCGCCGTTCCCCGGCGCGGTCTTCGTGCTCACCCACCACGAGCGCGAGCCGCTCGCGCTGGGCGACACGACGTTCACCTTCGTCACCGAGGGGATCGACAGCGCGCTCGCGCAGGCACGCGAGGCGGCCGGCGAGCAGGACGTGATGATCGCCGGCGGCGCCCAGACGATCCAGCAGTACCTCGCGGCCGGCGCGATCGAGGAGCTGTACCTGCACATCGCGCCGGTCATGCTGGGCGGCGGCGAGCGCCTGCTCGACGGCGTCGGGACCCCGAAGCTCGAGCAGGTCGAGGTCGTCGCGTCGCCGGCCGTGACGCACGTGAAGTACCGGGTGGCGCGGTAGCGTCGCCGGCGTGGCCACCTGGGAGGACGTCGAGCGCATCGCCCTCGGGCTGCCGGGGGCGAGCGAGCGCGTCTCGCGCGACATGCGCCAGTGGGTCGTCGGCAAGAAGCTCTTCGTCTGGGAGCGGCCGCTGCGCCGGCCCGACCTCGAGGCGCTCGGCGAGGACGCGCCGGAAGGCCCGATCCTCGGCGCCCGCGTGGAGCACCTGGTCGCCAAGGAGGCGCTGCTGGCCGACGACCCGGCGGTCTACTTCACGACGCCGCACTTCGACGGCTACCCGGCCGTGCTCGTGCGCCTCGAGGAGATCGGCGCGGCCGAGCTCGAGGAGCTGATCGTCGAGGCATGGCTGAACCGCGCGCCGAAGCGCGCCGTCGACGCGTTCCTCGCCGACCGCGAGGGCTAGACGCCGGCGGCCTGGAGCGCCGGGCCCATGCGCTCGCCGAGCGCCATCAGCCCCGACGCGGGCCGCACCATGACGGTGAGCTCGGCGATGCGGCCGTCGGCGTCGGACCGGATCAGGTCGAGCCCCTGGACCGAGCGGTCGCCGACGCGCGCCTCGAAGATCAGCGCGTGCACGCCGTCGCCGGCGAGCTCGTCGGTGTAGCGGAAGTCCTCGAAGACCTGGACGACGGTCCTCAGGATCGTCGCGACGGTCTCGCGCCCCTGGTAGGGCTTGAACACCGCGGGGCTGCGGAAGACGACGTCGTCGGCGAGCAGCTCGACGGCGGCGTCGATGTCCTGTCGCTCAACCGCGCTGCGAAACGAGTGGCCGGGCATCGGCCGACCCTACCGCCCGCCGGTGGCGCCGGTACATCTCGAGCACCCAGCGGTAGCCCTCGCGGTCCTCGAACGTGGCCATGAACTCCGCCAGCGGCTCGGGCAGCCGATCGACGATGCGCGGCCCCTCCGGCGGCTGGAGCAGCCAGTAGAAGTGCGAGGCGGCCGCGAGGTCGGCCACGCTGAACGCGTCGCCGACGAGATACTCGCCGCCGTCGAGCTCGCGCTCGAGGCGGTCGAAGGACGCGACGACGCCGGCGCGCGCCTGCTCGGCGCGGCCGGGGCGGTCGAGGCCGTAGCGCTGCGTGACCGTCGTGGCGAAGAGCTTCGCCCAGACGTCGGGGAACGGCCTGAAGTTCCACGGGATGTGGCGGCCGGAGAGCTGGCGCAGGCGCGGCGGGTCCTGCGTCACCGCGCCGAGCGCGAGCACCCGGATGTCGCGGCCGAGGTTCGTGTCGAACCAGTCCTCGATCGCGAGCGCGCGCTCGCGGTCCGCCGGATCGAGCGGGTACAGGGGCGGCTCCGGCCACCGGCGCTCGAGCTCGGCGATGATCGCCGTCGAGTCGCCGATCGTCTCGCCGCCGATCTGCAGGACCGGGAACGTCGTGGTCTCGCCGCCGGTCAGCAGCCGCGCGACGACGAAGTGCGGGACCGCGCGCGGCAGATGCCGGGTGTGCCCGATCCGCTTGTACTCGAGCGCCCAGCGGACCTTCTCGCTGAAGTGGGAGCTCGGGAGATGCCAGAGTCGTACCTGCCCGTTCGCCATGCCGGAGGTATACCGGAAACATACCGGCGGTATGTGTGATTCAGGTCGTCATGCCGAGGATCAGCTGCGCGGCCTCGAGCGGGACGTCGAGCTGCGGGCAGTGCCCGACGTCGTCGAGGACGACCCAGTCGGCGTGGGGCAGCCACTCCTCGCGGAAGCGCGCCGCGGCGCCGGGCCACGGCAGGAGCACGTCCTCGGTGCCCCAGACGATGCGCACCGGGCAGCGGATCGCTGCCGCGTCGAGCGACCAGTCGTGCCGCCGCGCGACGTCGAGCAGCTCCGGCCCGCACGAGGCGACGAAGCGCAGCTGGTCGGCGAGGACGTCGGGTGGGATGTGCTGGTAGCGCACGCTGATGAGCCGCGTTGCGCGGCGCCGCCCCTCGCTCGTGGCGACCGTCGCGTCGGCGTGGGGGGCGAGGCGCGGGGCGAACTCGAGGAGGTCGGCCTGCTCGGCCAGCGCACGCTCGAAGATCCCGTCGCCCGGCCGCCAGCCGCCGCCGGGGGCGAACGCCGTGACCGACAGCGCGCGGTCCAGGGTGGCGAGCTTCAGCGCGAGCCAGCCGCCCAGCGAGTTGCCGGCGAAGTGCGCGCGCTCGATCCCCGCCTCGTCGAGCAGGCGCACGGTGTCGGGGACGAGATCCTCGCCCAGCGGCAGGGCGGGCGCGAGGACGTCGTGGTGGCGCTCGAGCGCCGGCCGCGCGAGCTCCCACGTCCGAGGCGTGTCCGGAAACCCGTGGAGGAGGACGAGGGGGTCCATGGCGACGATGCTAGGCCGACGTGCCGCCCGCGGAGCGCGCGTTCCGCGAAGATGCCGCCCATGCGCGCCGCGATCGTCGGAGCCGGACCGGCGGGCCTTGCGGCGCTGCGGGCGCTCACGGCCGCGGGGATCGACGCCGTCGCGTTCGAGCGCGGCGCGCGGATCGGCGGCGTCTGGACGCTCGAGCGCCGCCCGACGGCGGCCTACCGCTCGCTGCACCTCATCACCAGCCGCGCGCGGACCGAGTTCGCCGAGCACCCGATGCCGCCCGACACGCCCGACTACCCGAGCCGCGAGTCGGTGGGCGAGTGGCTCGAGGCGTACGCGGACCGCTTCGGCCTGCACGAGCACATCCGCCTCGGGACGCCGGTGGAGCGCGCGGAGCGCCGGCCCGGCGGCGGGTGGCGGATCGAGGCAGACGGGCCGATCGAGACGGACGTCCTCGTCGTCGCCAGCGGGCACAACGAGGTCGCGAAGTGGCCCGACCCGCCGTACCCCGGCGACTTCGCGGGCGAGCAGCTGCACGCGCTCGACTACGACGATCCCGCGGACTTCGCCGGCCGCAACGTCATGGTCGTGGGCGTCGGCAACAGCGCGCTCGACATCGCCACCGACCTCTCGCACCACGCGGGGCGCACGTTCCTCTCGGTCCGGCGCGGCAGCTGGATCATCCCGAAGCGGATGCTCGGCAAGCCCGCCGACCAGGTCATCCGCCCGTGGGTCGCGGTGCACGTCCCGTGGCGGCTGCGCCAGCCGCTCGCGCAGACGCTGCTGCGGATGACGATCGGCCGGCCCGAGGACGTCGGCCTGCCCGCGCCGACCGGCGGGCTCTTCCAGTCGCATCCGTCGATCTCCGACACGATCGTCTCGCGGATCGCGCACGGCGAGATCGAGCCCAAGCCGGGGATCGAGGCGCTCGACGGCGACGGCGTGCGCTTCGCCGACGGGACGCGGGAGCAGGTGGACGCGATCGTGTGGTGCACGGGCTACCGCGTGTCGCTGCCCTTCCTCGACCAGTCCCTTGCCGGGCCCGAGCCGCAGGAGCTGCCGCTCTACAAGCGCGTCCTGCACCTGGACGCGCCCGACCTCTTCTTCGTCGGGCTCATGCAGTCGACGGGGTCGGCCTTCCCGATCCTCGAGCGCCAGTCACGGCTGCTCGCCGAGCACCTGACGGGCAGCTGGGCGCCGCCGTCGCGCCGGGTGATGCGCGCCGACTGCCGCTGGCGCCGGCGCAAGGCGCTGCGCCGGTGGGGCCCGCACGGCCGGCCGACGATGCGCGTGGACTTCGACGGCTACATGCACGAGCTCGACGTCGCGCTGCGGCGCGGGCGGCGGCGCGCGGGGCGCTAGTGAGGACCGCGATCGTCACCGGCGCGGGCGGGGCGATCGGGTCGGCGCTCTGCGAGGCGCTGCGCTCGCGCGGCTGGGACGTCGTGGGCCTCGACCTCGCCGAGGGGGACGGGATCATCGCCTGCGACGTCACCGACGACGCCTCGGTGGCGCGGGCGGTGCCGGAGGCGATCGAGCGGCTCGGCGGCCGCCTGGACGCGCTCGTCAACAACGCGGGACTCGGCGGGCCGGCGAGCGCGGGCGCGCCGCCCGACGACCACGTCCGCCGGATGCTCGACGTCAACCTGCTCGGCGCGTGGCGTGTCACGGCGGCGGCGATCGACGCGCTCGTCGCCTCGCGGGGGAACGTCGTGTTCGTCGCGTCGCGGATGGCGTTCCTCGGGCTGCCGCTCGGCGCGGCGTACGGCGTGTCGAAGCGCGCGGTCGTCGCCTACGCCGACGCGCTGCGGGCCGAGTACGGGACGCACGTCGGCGTCACGTGCGTGCACCCCGCGTTCATCCGCACGCCGATCCACGATCGCACGCGCGAGGCGGGGCTGAACCTCGAGGGCTTCTCGCGCGAGGAGCCGCTCGACGGGGTGGTCGCGAAGCTCGTCGCCGGGTGCGAGGGGACGGCGGGGCGCGACGTCGCCGTGACGCGGGGCGGCGCGCTCCAGCTCGCGGTGGCCCGGCACCTGCCGGGCGTGGTCGACCGCGTGGTCGCGCGCACGCTGCGCAAGCGCGTCGCGGCGGGCGAGCTCGACCCGGCGCCGATCGCCGCCGGGCTACGCCGCCGTCACGGCCGCGGCTGAGCGCCCTGGTCCTCGACCCAGCTCAGGATCGACTTCGAGTGGGTCAGGACGGTGCCGTCCGCCAGCTTCAGCGCGGGCAGCTTGGTGTCGCCCGTCTGCGCCTTCAGCTCGTCCCGCGATCCCTTGCGCAGGAACGGGATCGGGCTGCCGTGGGCGGCGATCGTCTTGTCGTAGTCGATGCCCTTCGCGCGCAGCGCCTCCTGGACGCGGCGGCACGGGTGGTTGCGGGGTCCCTGGTCGTCGCCGTGGCACACGAACAGGGTCGGTTTCTCGGCCATACGTGTATGGACGACGCTCGGACGTGGAACTCATCGGTCGTGGCCGATCCGATCTACCGCGCGCCGATGCGCGCCCGCGACCGCGACGACGTCCCCGCCGGGGCGGGCGCCGAGCACGGGCTGCGCGAGGGTCTCGTCGGGCTGTCGTCGGCGCGCCGGGTCGAGCGCTTCGCGGAGCTCCCCGAGGGGACGTTCGTGTGGACCCGCGACACCGAGGGCCTCTTCCACCTCGGCCGCATCAGCGGGCCCTACCGGGAGGACGACTCCGCCGCCGCGCGCGCCGTCGGCATCCACCACGTCCGCCCTGCGACGTGGCTCGACCGCCCGTTCGGCGAGCCCGACGTCCCGCCCGGCGTCGCGGCGACGTTCGCGCGCGGCGGTCGCAACTTCCAGCGCACGCACGACGCGGCGGCCGAGCGGCGCACCGCCGAGCTGTGGGAGCGCTACGGCTGAGCCTCGTCCACGCGGGGCAGCGCGGCGACGCGCACGTCGCTCCCTGCCGCGGCGACCTCCTCGGGCACGCTCGCGAGGTCGACCTTCCGGACGAAGTCCTGCGGCCGGCCGAGGGGGGAGAAGAAGTTGTCGTAGTGCGTCGGCACGACGACCCGCGGGTCGAGACGGGGCAGGATCCGCTCCCAGTAGCGCGGCGTGACGCTGCGCCCGGCGACGCCGGCCAGGAAGACGTCGACCGGCGCGTGGCCGAGCTGGTCGTCGTCGAGGTCGGCGCTGCCCTGGTGGTAGAGCGCGATCCCCGCGACCTCGATCCTGATCCCGTAGACCGCGCCGCACTTGTAGGCGCCGGGCGCCAGGCCCTCGAGGTGGTCGCAGGTCAGCGGGCCGTCCATCGGGACCTTGCGGCCGAACAGCAGCTTCGAGTGGCGGCTGGGGATGAACGTGACGACGAACGGGCCGAGCTCGTAGGGACGCCCGGTGTCGATCTCGACGGCCAGGTGCGCGAGGCCGTGCAGCCGCATGAGGTGGACGAGCGAGGCGCTGCCGTACGCCTTCGCGCCGTGTCGCCGCGCGATCGCGGGGGCGTCGACCGCGTGATCGAAGTGCGTGTGCCCGACCAGCACGCCCGCGACCTCGCCGTGGGCGCCCGCGTAGCGGTCGATCATCCGCTCGTCGGGAAGCGCGGTCCGGCGCAGCAGCAGCGAGCGCAGCGGCACGCGCGACACGTACGGGTCGACGAAGATCGTCACCCCGTCGTACGTCAGCCGGTAGCCGGAGACGCCGAGCCACTCGACGTCCAACCCGTCGGGGAGGCCGAGCGGAACGGCCTCGAGCTCGCGCAGCGCCTGGTCGTCGTCGACGCTCATGACCGCTCCCCGCCGGGCTCCCACCACGGCTTGCCGCGCTCGCCCAGCGCCACCTTCGCGGCATGCACGCGGTCGCGGGCCTCGCGCTCGGCCGCCTCGTCGCCGCGCCGCTTCGCCTCGCCGACCGCCCTTCGCGCCGCCATCAGCTCGTCGACCAGCTCCTGCCGCCGCGCCTCGGGAAGCCGCGGATCGCTGGCCCGCCAGCGCCGCCCGTCCACGACGACGTACCGACCGTCCGGCGTCCGTTCCGGCATCGCGGCTCAGCCCGCGAGGATCGCGGGCGTTCCGTGGCGGGGGACGACGGTCACCGGGCGGCGCTCGTACGGCTCCGCCTCGGTCGTCGCCGGCCCGATGTCGGCGTGCTCGAGGATCGTCCGCAGGACGCGGCGCATCTCGAACTGGGCGAAGGCCGCGCCGAGGCAGCGGCGCATGCCGCCGCCGAACGGGACCCACGCGTAGGTCGACGGGCGGTCGTCGCCGAGGAAGCGCTCGGGGCGGAAGGCGTGGGGGTCGGGGAAGACGTCCGCGCGGCGGTGGAGCAGGTGGACGGACGCGAAGACCGCGGTGCCGGCGTCGATCGTCAGGCCGCCCTTCGTCTCGAGCGGCTCGCCGAGCCGCCGCCCGACGTCGTGCACGGTCGGGCGGATCCGCAAGGTCTCCTCGACGACGGCGTCGAGGTAGTCGTCGCCGTCGGCCAGCGACGCCCTCAGCTTCGCCAGCACCTCGGGGTTGCGGAAGAGCGCGTCGAAGGCCCAGGCCAGCGCGGTCGCCGTCGTCTCGTGGCCGGCGAGCAGCAGCGTGACGAGCTGGTCGCGCAGCTCGCCCTCGTCGAGCGGGTCGCCGTCCTCGTCGCGGGCCTGGATGAGCATCGAGAGGATGTCGTCGCGCTCGTCGAGGTCGGAGGCGCGCTGGCGCTCGCGGATCTCGTCGTAGAGGACGGCGTCCATCCGGCGGACGGCGCGGTGGAACGGGGTCTGCCGCACGCCCGCGGCCTCCGCGAGCAGGACGGTGATCTGCGTCGTCGCGCTGGCGGTCCGCACGAGGACGTCGTCGATGCGCCGGCGCAGCTCGTCCTCGCGCGCGCCGGCCGACGTCCCGAACACCGCGCGCAGGATCACGTCGCGCGTGATCGACTGCATGCGCGGCTGGAGTGGGAACGCGCGACCCACGGGCCACTGCGCGATGTCGCGGCGCGTGATCTCGTCCATCAGCTCGCCGTAGCGGCGCATCCGCTCGCCATGAAACGGCGGCAGCATCAGCCGCCGGCGGCGCAGGTGCTCGGCGCCCTCCTGCAGCAGCACGGACCGCGGCCCGAGGACGGGCTGGAGCGTGATCCTCCGCCCGCTCGGCAGGCCGTTGACCTTGTCCCGCGTCCACACCGCCTTGACGAGGTCGGGGTCGGCGAGGAAGACCATCGGCTCGCTGGCCGGCATGCGCAGCGTGAAGACGTCGCCGTAGCGCGCGTGGCAGCGCTCCATGAAGCCCGTCGGGCGTCTGAAGAAGCCGATCACCTGCAGCGGCGAGGGCAGCCTGGGTCCGGGAGGGAGAGGCACGCGGCTTCGATGCTATGCCCGATCTGCCGATAAGGGGCGTGAGATGCCTCCGCGCGTCCTCCTCGTCCTGCTCGTCCTGACCGGCCTGTTGGCCGGCGGCACGTCCGCGCGCGCGGCCGGCGTCGACCACGGGGACGACTTCGGCGCCGCCCAGCCGGTCGAGGTCGCGGCTCCCGACGCCCCGCGGGCCCGCGCGCGCCGGACGGTGACCGCGGGTGCGCGCTCGCTCGCCGTCGTGCTCGTCAACTTCTCCAACGACACGTCGGAGCCGTGGACACCCGATGAGGTCGAGGAGCGCGTCCTCACCGGCGAGGACTCGGCGAACGCCTTCTACGAGGAGGACTCGCACGGCCAGGTCTCCTTCTACGGCGACGTCCTCGGCTGGTACACGATCGCGGCGGCGAACACGGGCTGCGACACCGGCGCCGTCGTCGCCGGGGCCGCCCAGGCGGCGGCCGAGGAGGGCAAGGCGCTCTACGGCTACGCGCACGTGATGTTCGTCGTGCCGCCGACCGAGGACTGCGAGTGGTCCGGGCTCGGGCACCTCAACGGGCCGTACTCCTGGATCAACGGGACGCTCGACACGAACGTCCTCGCCCACGAGCTCGGGCACAACCTCGGCGTCCACCACGCGGCCGCGTACGTCTGCTCGAAGGGCGACCGGCCGGTCGCGGTCGCGCCGGAGGCCGACTGCGGCGTCTGGGAGTACGGCGATCCGTTCAGCGTCATGGGCGCCTACGCCCTGCGCCACAACCACGCGTGGCATCTCAGCCAGCTCGGCTTCGTCGCGGCGTCGAAGGTGCGGACGATCACCGAGAGCGGCACCTACACCGTGCGCTCGCCCGCGGACCCGGCCGCCTCGCCGGTCGCCCTGCGCATCCCGCGCACGCGCGACGAGGCGGGCGAGCCGCTCGACTACTACTACCTCGACGTCCGCAGCCCGTGGGGCGCCGTCGACGCCTTCTCGCCCTCGAGCGCGGTCGTCAACGGCGTCTCGATCCGCCTCGCGCCCGACGCGTCGAACGTCCGCCAGTCCTACCTGATCGACACCACGCCCGGCACGAGCGCGTGGCCCAACTCGTTCGCCGACGGCGCGCTGGCCGCCGGACGCCGGTTCACGGAGGGCGACGTCTCGATCACGACGCTGGAGGCGGGGAACGGCGAGGCGACGGTCGCGGTCCTGCTGGGCGGCGAGCAGCCCGACGAGCCTCCCGCCGCCGAGGCCGCCGGTGGCGACGAGCCGCAGCCGCAGCCGGACCCGCCCGCCGAGGAGCCGTCGCCGCGACCCGCCGAGCCGCCTCCGCCGACCGTGACGCCCACCGCCGCCCCGGCCGCCACCCTCGCGCCGGCGCCCGACACGGCGCGGCCGCGCGTCGTGCTGCGAGCGAAGCGCCGCAACCGGCGCATCCGCATCACCGCCACCGCGACGGACGACCGCGCCGTCGCGCGGCTCGAGCTGTGGGTCGACGGCCGCCGCCGCCGCGTCGCCGCCTCCGGGTCGGTGACATGGAGCCGGGCGCTGCGCCGCGGCCGGCACGTGGTCGTCGTGAAGGCGTTCGACGCCGCGGGCAACGCCGCCGTCGTCCGCACGCGCGTACGCTGACGCGCACGTCCGAGCACGCGCCGCACAACGCGATGCGCGACCCCGACGAGGTCGCGCTCTTCTACGACCGCTGCAGCGACCTCATGCGCGAGCTGCTCGACGCGCTGGCCGGCGCCCCGGACCGCCCGCGTCCCTTCCCGGACGTCGAGGACGCGATGGGCTGGCCGCGGCGACGGATCGCGTCGGTGCTCGGCGGCGTGTGGCGGCTGCGGACGACCGAGTTCGGCGGCCGGCGGCCCTACCGCTTCCTCGACGCGCGCGGCTCCCCTTCAGGCCGGTGGGAGATCTGGATGGACGGCGCGCAGGCCCGCGCCGTTCGCCTCGCCCGCTGAGGCCGCCCCCGGCGCGCCTCCCAGCAGGACCTCCTCGCGGCCGTAGTGCCCCACGGCGTCGAACCAGCGCTTGGCGTGCAGGCCGTCGCGCAGGTCGCAGTCGTGCACGAGCATGGTCTCCTCCCCGTACACCGGCCCTGCGACGACCTCGCCCCACGTCGGCTCGACGATCACCGCGCCGCCGCGGCCGTAGACGTCGCGCTCGGGGAGCCGCAGCGGGAAGTCGTCGGGGAACGCCGCGCGTGGGATGTACTGCGGCACGGACACGACGAACGCGCCCGACTCGATCGCGATCGCGCGCATGTGGGCGATCCAGCCGTCCGAGTCGTCGGCGGTCGGCGCCACCCAGATCTGCGGCCCCTGCTGGTAGAGGGCGTAGCGCGCCAGCGGCATCCGGTTCTCCCAGCAGATCAGCCCGCCGACGCGGCCCGTCGGCGTGTCGACCACGTGCAGGTCGTCACCGGCGCCGATGCCGTGGAAGAGCCGCTCGTGCTGCGTGGGCATGAGCTTGCGGTGCTTGTGCAGCAGCCCCTCGGGGCCGAGCGTGAGCATCGTGTTGTAGAGCGTCCCCGGCCGCTCGGACTCGCGCTCGTTCGCTCCGATCACCACCCGGATGTCGTGGCGCCGGCACGCCTCGACGAGCTCGTCGACCAGCGGGCCGGGCACGTCGACGGCGCTCAGCCACATCCGCTCCCACAGCTCGTCCGAGCCCGCGAACGAGGCCGACGCCTTCGCCCACGCGTTGGAGGGGTACAGCGAGAGGAAGCACTCGGGCAGGACGGCGAGCTCGGCGCCGGCCTCGGCCGCCTCGCCGATCAGCCGCACGGCCTTCGCGACGCTGGCCTCCGCGTCGAGGATCTCGGACGTCGCCTGGATCGCGGCGACGCGCACGCTGCGCAGGACGGTCATGCGCGCGACACTAACGCCCGTGGAGATCGCGGCCACCGACTACCACACCGCGGGCGAGCCGTTCCGGATCGTGACGTCGGTCGACGTGCCGGGCGCCACCGTGCTCGAGCGGCGCGGGCGCGCGGCCTCGGAGGACGTCGACCGGGTGCGGCGGCTGCTCTGCCACGAGCCGCGTGGGCACGCCGACATGTACGGCTGCTTCGTCGTGCCGCCGGACGACGACGGCGCGGACTTCGGAGTGCTCTTCTGGCACAAGGACGGCTACTCCACGGCGTGCGGCCACGGGACGATCGCGCTCGGCGCGTGGGCGGTCGAGTCGGGGCGGGTCGCGGCGCCCGCCGACGGCGAGGTGGACGTGACGATCGACGTCCCCTCCGGCCGGGTGGGGGCGCGCGTGATGTGCGCGGGCGGGGCGGTGGAGCGCGTCGCGTTCCGCAACGTGCCGGCCTACGTCGTCGCGCGCGGGGTCGGCGAGCTGGGGGTCGACGTCGCTTACGGCGGCGCGCTCTACGCCTTCGTGGCCGCCGACCGGGTCGGGCTGGCGCTGACCCCCGCCGCGCTGCCCGATCTGATCCGCGCCGGCCGCGAGATCAAGGCGGCGCTGGAGGGGACGGAGGTGGCGCGGCATCCGTCGGACCCGCGGCTGTCGGGGATCTACGGCACGGTCATCCACGAGCGGGTGGGGGAGCGCCACCACCGCAACGTCGTCGTGTTCGCCGACGGCGAGGTCGACCGGTCGCCGACCGGCTCGGCGACGTCGGCGCGCACGGTGCTGCTGGCCGAGGACGGCGAGCTCGGCGAGGGGGAGACGTGGCGCAACGACTCGATCGTCGGGACGTCCTTCGCCGCGCGCGTCATCGGCCGCGTCGAGGAGGGCGTGCTCACCGAGGTCGAGGGGACGTCGTACCGCACCGGCGAGCACGTCTTCGTCCTCGACCCGCGCGACGAGCTCGGCACCGGGTTCGTGCTGCGGTGA
>DASVRH010000054.1:0-4883 GCA_036388715.1 Solirubrobacteraceae bacterium
TAGTTGCCGGGGTGCGGGTCGCCGGCGACCAGGCGCTCGTTGGTCAACAGCCCCCAGAAAAAGCGGTAGACGATCTCGGCGAAGCGGTCGCGCGAGGCCTCGTCGCCCTGCTTGACCTCGGCGAAGCCGACGCCCTCGACGAACTCGGTGACCAGCACGCGCCGCGTCGACAGCGCGGTGTCCACGGCCGGGACGTGCACGTGCGGATGCCCGCGGAAGACGCGCCCGACTGTCCGCTGGTGCTGGGCCTCCAGCTCGTAGTCGAGCTCCTCGGAGATGCGCTCGCGCAGCTCCGCGCCGAGCGCCTTGACGTCGAGGCCCGGCGCCAGGCGGCGCACGAGCGGGAACAGCATCGCGATGTTGCGCAGGTCGGTCTCGACCGCCTCGGCGACGCCGGGGTACTGCACCTTGACCGCCACGTCGCGCCCGTCGCGCGTGCGCGCGCGGTGCACCTGGCCGATCGACGCGGCGGCCACCGGCTCGCGGTCGAAGTCGGCGAACGTGTCGCCCAGCGGGCCGCCCAGCTCTGTCCGCAGCAGCTTCTCCAGCTTCGCGAACGGCACGCTCGGCGCGGCGTCGCGCAGCTCGGCCAGGCGCTCCTTGAACGCCTCGCGCTCGCCCTCGGGGACCATGTCGAAGTCGATCGTCGAGAGGACCTGGCCGATCTTCATCGCCGCGCCCTTCATCTGGCCGAGCTGCGTGACGAGCTGGTCCGCCACCGCCATCGGGTCGTTGCGCTTCAGCGCGGCGCCGCCGACCATGCGGCCGAAGCGGGCGGTGCGTGCGATCCGTGACGTGGGGAGCCGGGGCATCTGATGAGGTACGCGGGATGCCGGACTCCGGACCGTTGCTGGCCGTCGACGCGCCCTCCCTGCTCTACCGGGCGTTCTTCGCCCTACCCAAGTCGATCACCGACGACGACGACCAGCCGGTCAACGCTCTGCTCGGCACCGTCAACCTCGTCCTGTGGGCGATCGAGCAGCACGCGCCGCGCGCGGTGGTCATGTGCTTCGGCGCCGAGGCGGCCGTCTACCGCAAGGAGCTGTACCCGCCCTACCACGCCGAGCGGCCCGAGATGCCGCCTGAGCTCGAGCACCAGTGGCGCCAGGCCGACGACTTCTTCGGCGCCTTCGGCTGGTACGTCGAGCACCACGACACGCTGGAGGCCGACGACCTGCTGGGCTCGCTGGCCACCGCCGAGGTCGAGGCGGGCGGGACGGCGCTGCTCTTCACCGGCGACCGGGACATGTTCCAGTGCGTCAACGACAGCGTGCAGGTGCTCTTCCCCCGCGGCGGCAAGGACGGGCCGGAGCTGATCGGGCCCGCGGAGGTCAGGAAGCGCTACGGCGTCGACCCCGAGCAGGTGCCCGACTTCATCGCCCTGCGCGGCGACCCGTCGGACGGCCTGCCGGGGGCGAAGGGGATCGGTGAGAAGACGGCGAAGGACCTCCTCCGTGAGCATGGGACGCTCGAGGCCACGATCGCCGCGTCGGTGCGGCTGCGCCCCCGGATCGGGGCCGCGCTGCGGGACGGAGCGGAGGACCTGAGGGCCTTCCGCGAGATCGCCACGCTCGTCCACGTGCCGCTCGATCCGTTCCCCGATCGCGAGACCGACTGGCTGTCGGCGGCGGCCGCCGCCAGGGGTCGCGGAATGCGCCGACTTGCCGAGCGACTCGAGAAGTCGGCGGATCCGTAGGCCGCCTGCGTCAGAATGTCGCCCTCCGTGCGCCGTCTCGCCGTTCCCCTGGCCCTTGCGCTGCTCGCGCTGCTGCCCGCCGCCGCCTCCGCGGAGGTGCGCGGCAGCCTGCCGCTGGACGACGGCTGGGAGTTCGCCGACCAGGCCGAGGGGCCGTGGGAGCGCGTCGACGTCCCCCACGTCATGGACCCGCGGCCGACCCCCGAGGTCTGGGAGGGGCGGGTCGCCTGGTACCGGCTGAAGTTCACCGGGCCGCAGACGAGCGAGGGGCGGGCGTGGTGGCTGCGCTTCGGCCAGGTCCGCCGCCGGGCCGAGGCGTTCCTCAACGGCCGGCCGATCGGCTCGAACGAGGACCCGTACACCCCGTTCTCGCTGCCGGCGAACGGGATCGTGCCCGGCCAGGAGAACGTGCTCGTCGTCCGCGTCGACAACCGGCGCACGCCGGGCTGGCGCGAGGGCTGGTGGAACTGGGGCGGGATCACGCGCGGCGTGCAGCTCGTCCCGCGCGGGCGCGTCGAGATGCGCGACACCGGCCTGCTCAGCGAGGTCGACTGCTCGGGCCGCTGCCGCGCGCAGGTCCGCCTCGACACGTGGATCACGAACCGCACGCGCGAGCCCGTCCGCCCGCTGGTCAGCGTGCGGCTCGAGCCGCCGGGCGGCGGCAAGGTCATCCGCCACGCGCTGCGGGCGCGGACGATCCCGCCGGGCGAGACCGCGCGGGTGCAGTTCAACACGCCGGTCGACAAGCCGAGGCTGTGGGCGCCCGAGCGCCCGGCGCTCTACGACGCGAGCGTCAGCGCGCGGCTCGGCACGCGCGTCGAGCACGCCGAGGACACGCGCGTGGGGCTGCGCTCGGTCTCTGTCCGCGACGGGCACCTGGAGCTCAACGGCCGCCGGCTGGACCTGCGCGGCGCGTCGATCCAGGAGGACGCCCCCGGGCGCGGTCCCGCCCTGACCGACGCCGACGTCGAGCAGATCGTCTCCGACCTCAAGGCCGTCGGGGCGAACGTCACCCGCGCCCACTACCTCCTCGACGAGCGCCTGCTCGACCGGCTCGACGAGGAGGGCATCCTCGTCTGGAGCCAGGCGCCCGTCTACCACCGCGACATGCAGCTGAAGTCGAAGGCCGGGCGCTCGTTCGAGCTGGGAAGCGTGCGGCGCACCGTGCTCGGAGCGCGCAACCACCCGTCGGTCATCACGCACTCGGTGGCCAACGAGCTCTCGCCGCGCCCCGACGTCATGCGCACGACCGGGATCTTCCTCAACACGGCACGCGAGCTGGCCGAGGACCTCGACCACACGCTCCCGGCCTCCGTGGACATCCTCGCCTGGCCGGGCTTCCCGAAGCAGCAGGTCTACGACGACTTCGACCTGCTTGGCGTCAACAGCTACTTCGGCTGGTACCAGGGCGACAGCGGACACGAGACCGGCAACCTCGCCGACTTCGAGCCGTTCCTGAAGCAGACGCGGCGTTACTACGATCGCCAGGCGCTCGTGCTGACCGAGTTCGGCGCGGAGGCGACGATGGACGGGCCCGACACCGTGAAGGAGACGTGGGGGTTCCAGGCGCGCTACGTCGACCAGTACCTGTCGCTCATCGACGACCTCGGCTTCATGTCGGGCGCGATCTACTGGACGCTGCGCGAGTTCGCCGTCAAGCCGGACTGGGACGGCGGTGCGAAGCGCGACGTCGAGCGCGACTCGATCCACAACAAGGGCCTGCTGCACTACGAGGACGGGTCGCGCAAGCCGGCGTGGGACGTCGCCCGCGCCCACTTCGCCGGCACGCCGATCTACCGCTCCGAGCCCTCGCGGGCGGTCGCGGCGGTGACGAGCTCCGGCCCGCGCGAGGACGCGGGCGTCGGCGGCACCGCGCTCGTCGGCGGCGTCGTCGGGCTGCTGCTGACGTTCGCGCTGGCCATGCTCTGGTTCCTGCGCGACATCTGGCGCTTCGGCGACGAGCCCGAGCCGGCGCCGGCCTACGCGGCCGGCGACCCGGACCGCGAGCGGCGGCTCGAGCTCGTCGCGTAGACGACGTCTACTTGCAGAACCGGAGCATGATGAAGGCGAGGCACGTCGACTCGCTCGACGTGCTCACGGCGGCCGGCGCCGCTGCGGGCACCACTCCGGCGATCGCTCCCATCACGGCCAGCAACGCAGCCATGCGCTTCATGAGATTCCCCCTACCTGTGTGACGGCCCCGCGCTCCCGTGCGGCGGCCCGGCGAACGCCCGGAGAGTAGCGGCGCTGCGGGTGTGCGCGCAACCGGCATCATGCGTGCGTGCTGCTGGAACGCGACGGCGAGCTGCGGGCACTGCGCGAGGCGCTCGCCGGCGCGGCGGACGGTCGCGGCGCGCTCGTGGTCGTCGAGGGCGACCCGGGGATCGGCAAGACGACGCTGCTCGACGCGGCGCGCGAGGTCGCCCGGGAGGACGGGCTGTCCGTGCTCGGCGCGCGCGGCGGCGAGCTCGAGCGCGAGCTGACGTTCGGGATCGCGCGCCAGCTGCTCGAGACGCGGGTGGAGGCGATCGGGCGGTCGTCGTGGCCGGGCGAGGCCGACGAGCCGTCGATCGCGCACGGGCTCTACTGGGCGGTCGCCGACCTCGCCGCCTCCGCGCCGCTGTGCGTGCTGGTCGACGACGCCCACTGGGGCGACGCGGCCTCGCTGCGCTGGCTCGTCTACCTCGCGCGCCGCCTGGACGAGGTCCCGGCCGCGGTGGTCGTCGCGACCCGGACGGGCGAGCCGGGCGCGCCGCAGGACCTGCTCGACGCGCTCGGCGCGCTCGCTGACGAGGGCGGTCGGCTGCTGAGGCCCTCCGCGCTGACCGCCCCCGCGTCGGAGGAGCTCGTGCGCCGCGAGGCGGGCGCCGACGCCGACGAGTCGCTGTGCCGCACGCTGCACGAGATGGCGGGCGGCAACCCATTGCTCGTCCGCGAGGCGGCGGCGACGGTCGCGGTCGAGGGGGCGGAGGCGGCGCCGTCGCTGCGCCCGCAGGCCCTCGCGCGGACCGTGCTGCGGCGGCTGGCCGGCCTGCCCGACGGCGCGACCGCGCTGGCGCGCGCCGTCGCCGTCCTCGACCGCGACGCGACGCCGGCCAACGCCGCCGCCCTCGCGGGACTGGAGGCCGACGCCGCCGCGAGGGCCGTCGACGAGCTCGCCGCCGCGCGGATCGTGCAGACCCCCGGC
>DASVRH010000055.1:0-2111 GCA_036388715.1 Solirubrobacteraceae bacterium
CTCGGCCGACGGCTACGTCGTCAGCTTCATCGACGTCACGCGCCAGAAGGAGTCCGAGCGGGCCGTCCGCGAAGGCGAGGCGCGATACCGTTCGCTGTTCGAGCAGGCGGCCGTCGGCATCAAGCAGGTCACCCTCGAGGACGGCCGCATCCTCGACGCCAACCAGAAGCTCTGCGACATCCTCGGATACTCCCGTGACGAGATCCTGGCGCGCACCTACGCCGACCTGACCCACCCCGACGACGTGGTCGCCGAAGGCGAGCGCCTGCGCCAGCTCGCAGCCGGCGAGGTGCCCAACTACGCGGTCGAGAAGCGCTACCGCCGCCGGGACGGCTCGTACGTCTGGGTTCGCGTGACCTCGTCCCTCGCGGGTGCCGACCCAGGCCGGCCTTATCGCGTCTCGATCGTCGAGGAGATCGACGCCCGCAGGCGGGCCGAGGATGCCCAGCGCGAGACGGCCGACCGCCTGCAGCTTGCTCTCTCGGCGGCGCGCCTGGGCGACTGGAGCTGGGACGCCGCCACCGACATGGTCACCATGTCGCCCCAGGCCGCCGACCTCTTCGGGATCGACCCTGGCCCGCTCATGACCTGGGCGGACCTGCGCGACCTGATGCCGGAGGGGGACCGCGAGCCCGCTGCCGCGGCGGTGATCGAGGCGGCCGAGAACCGGACCGTCTACAACGTCGAGTACCGCATCCGACGCCGCGACGGGGCGGTCGTCTGGATCGCCGCGACCGGGCGGGCCGTGTACAGCCGCGACGGCGCCGTCCTCGGGATGCTCGGCATCGTCCAGGACGTCACCGAGCGCAAGCGCATCGAGATGGCGCTCGCGGAAGGGTCCGAGCGCCTGCGCATCGCCGCGGAAGCGGCGGCGCTGGGCATCTTCGACTGGAATATCCAGGACGACGAGGCCGTGTGGGAGAACGACCGTACGTTCGAGATTTTCGGCCGCTCTCGCGACCAAGGTCCGGTCCATAGGGCCGAGCTCGAGGGCGCGTACCTCGATGGCGAGAGCCGCGCGGTTTTCGAGCGCGCCATGCAAAAGGCGACTGAGAGCGGCCATTTCAATGCCGTTTGTCGGTTGCAGCGCCCCGACGGGACGCAGCCCTGGATCGAGATCGCGGGCCGGCTGGACGTCGCCCAGGACGGCACGCCGATGCGCCTCGTCGGCGTCGTCGCCGACGTCACCGAGCGCAAGCTCGCGCAGGAGCGCCAGGCCTTGCTCATCCGCGAGCTGCACCATCGGGTGAAGAACACGCTCGCCACCGTCCAGGCGATCGTCGGCTCAACGGCACGGTCGGCCGCGACCATCGACGAATTCTACGATGGCTTCGTGGGCCGGATCGTGTCGCTCGCGCATACCCACAACCTCCTGACGGAGGACTTGTGGCAGACCGCCGCGCTGGGCGAGCTCCTGGCCAACGAGCTCGGCCCGTACGACGACCAGTCGGGGAAGCGCGTAACGGTGAGCGGCCCCCGGGTGGAGCTGCCCTCCGACGCCGCCGTGCCCATCGGCATGGCGATCCACGAGCTCACCACCAATGCGGCCAAGTACGGGGCGCTCTCGGTCCGCGGCGGCACGATCGAGATCGCATGGGAGGTGGTGGAGGCGGCGAGCGGCAAGCGCTTGCGTTTCGTCTGGACCGAGCGCGGCGGCCCGCCGGTTGCCCCGCCGACGCGCCAGGGCTTCGGATCGCGGCTGCTGCAGCGCGTGCTGACGACGCAGCTGCAGGCCGAGGTGAAGATCGACTTCGCCGCAGACGGCCTGCGCTTCTCGATGGAACTGCCCCTGCCCGACAAGCCGGCCGTCCTCAAGGCGGCGGACGGGTAGCGCCTACGCGCTTCGGCCCCCGGATCAGTCCTCGAGGGCGCCTCGCGCCGCCTCGTCGCGCCGGGCTTCGTCGCGCCATACCCCGACCAGGCGGTCGAGGGCGGCGAGATCGGCGCCCGTGAGGCGGCCGCGCGTGCGGGCGACGTAGTCGCGCTGAGCTTTGATGCCGGCCTGCGCGAGCTCGCGTCCCTGCTCCGTGAGGTGAAGCGCGTGCGAGCGCCGGTCGCCCGGAAGCGCCCGCCGCTCAACGAGGCCGGCCTCGACGAGCCGGTCGACGAGG
>DASVRH010000056.1:0-3381 GCA_036388715.1 Solirubrobacteraceae bacterium
GTCGAGGCCGATGCTTGCGCGGTCGAGGGCCGGGAAGCGCATCCGTTTCAGAGCGCCCGCGATGCCGCCCTTCCGCTGCCAGTCGAGCACCTGCGCGATGTGCCGGCCGATCTCCTCGCCGGATACTGCGGGGTCAAACGGCTCACCCGCGCGCTGCGCCGTGTCGAAAGCGTCGTACGAGAGCGTCGTGATGTAGTCGCGAGCATCGGCCGTCAGGCCTTCGGCAGCCACCGCGAACGCGGCTTCCCGGGCGTGCATGACCTCGGCCGGAGCGCGACCCTCAGCAACCTCCGCGCGACGAGCTGCCTGACGCTGTAGCCCCTGCTGATGTCTCTCGCGCATCCGTCGTGCGAGATCTTCGTCCATCCCTCGCAGTTTCCCGCGCGGACCGGACGCCGCGAGCATCCGCTCGTCGCCACCCCGGCCCGGGCTCGGGGCGGGTGGCCGGGAGGGCGGGCGGCCGCGACCAGGGACGCGACAGACGAGCGCCAGGGACGCGACGAGCGAGGCCGGACGCCCGTCGGTGGGCGAGGCGGGTGCCGCACGCCGCTGCGCGGCACCCGCCCGGCCGGCCTTCCATGACCGGGTACGCGGCGCGGGCCTAAGTTGGCCTGAGGACACGCGACCGTCGCCTCGGGGCTGCTCGCCTCCCCCCACAGGGCGCGAGCAGTTAAGGACTCTATACCAACTGCGCAGGTTTGGCGAACTTTGTTTTCACCCGTTTTGCGGGGTGAACGCCAGTCAGATGCGTTTACGCCGCCTCGACGAGCTCGTCGAGCGCGTCGACGTCGGTGACGCCCTCGGCGTCCTCGTTCTCGTCGATGAGATCGAGGACCGCCTCCTCGACCGCGCCCTGGATCGCCGGCTCGTCGGTGCGCGTCACCGCGATCGCCGGGTCGATCGTCAGACCGTCGTTGAAGCGGTCGAAGACGCGCGGGTCGATGTAGGACGCCCGGGCGACGGCCGGCGTGTTGCCGAGGTAGTGCGCGACCTCCTTGATCGCCCGCGTCGTCGCGCGCTTGCGCCCCGTCTTCGTCCCCCGCGCGACGCCCGACACGGCCAGGGCGACGGCCGCCAGGACCGTCGCGTTCCACGTGCGGAAGTCCTTCGCGCTGACGTCGAGCCCGGTGACGTCCTTCAGGTAGGCGTTGATGTCCGGCGACCGCACGTCGACCCAGCGCCCCGAGAGCTTGAACGCCAGCAGCTCCCTGCCTCCCCCGCGCCGCCCTTTCAGGGTCCGGATCACGTCGGCCACCTCGCCATCCACGACCGACTGCACCCGCCGCTTGCCGTGCTTGGCCGGGTAGTCGAAGAGGAGCACGTCGTCGTCGATCTTCACGTGCGCCTTGTGCATCGTCGCCAGGCCGTAGGTCTCGTTCGTGACGGCGTAGTCCTCCGAGCCGATACGGAAGAACCCCTTGTCCAGCAGCCGCACCGCGCAGGCCAGCACCTGCTCGCGGGACAACGCCTCGCCACGCAGATCGCGCTCGACGGCCTCGCGCATCGCGGGCAGCGACTTCGCGAAGCGGAGCATGTCGTCGAATTTCTCCTGGTCGCGGCGCTGGCGCCACTTCGGGTGATAGAGGTACTGCTTGCGGCCGCGCGCGTCGATGCCGGTCGCCTGGATGTGACCGCCGGGGTACGGGCAGATCCAGACCTCCTCCCAGGCGGGCGGGATCACGAGCTCGTTGATGCGCATCGTGATCTCGGGGTCGTCGACCTTGGTCCCCTCTGCGTCGAGGTACTCGAAGCCCTTGCCGCGGCGGCGGCGCTTGATCCCCGGCCCGGCGGGGTCGGAGCGTCTGAGGCGGATGGCGGGGGGCATGGGCCCCCGGGGCTTACCCGGTCTTGGCAGCCGTCTTGCGCTTCGGCTTCGAGGCGGCGCGCTTGCGGGGCGCGGAGGACTTCTCGGGCTTCGCCTGCACGGCGTCCAGCGAGGCCTTCAGCGCCGCCATGAGATCGGGCACCGGCGCGGCCTCCTCGGTCTCCGGCTGCACGGCGAGCTCCTCGCCCGCGGCCTTGGACTCGATGAGCTGCATGACCTTCTCGCGGTACTCGTCCTTGTAGCGCGACGGGTCCCACTCGGCGGCCAGCGACTCCACGAGCTGCTTGGCGATCGCCAGCTCCCGCTCCCCGATCTCGACGTCGTCGTCGGGCAGGTCGTCGAGCCGGTCGGTCGGGACGACCTCGTCGGCGTAGACGAGCGTCGCCATCTGCAGCGCGTCCCCGGAGGGACGGAGCGCGACGACCGCCTGCTTCTGCCGGATGACGACGGTGCCGATCGCGACGCGCTTGGTCTCGCGCATCGCCTCGAGCAGCAGCTTGTACGGCTTCGACCCACCCGCGCCCGGTGCCAGGTAGTACGGGTGGTCGTAGAAGATCGGGTCGATCTCCTCGAGATCGACGAAGTCGAGGATGTCGATCGTCTTCGTGCGGTGCGGCTCGAGCGCCTCGAGCTCCTCGGGCTCGACGACGACGTAGGAGCCCGGCGCGATCTCGTAGCCCTTGACCAGCCGCTCGTACGGGACCTCGTCGCCGGTGACGGGGTTGACTCGCTTCTGCTGGATCCGGACGTTGCCCTCGGAGTCGAGCTGGTTGAAGCGCACCCCCTTGCGCTGGACGGCGGAGTAGAGCTTCACGGGCACGTTGACGAGCCCGAAGGAGATGGCACCGGTCCAGATCGCGCGCGGCATGGCTGATTAAGGTACCCCGGTGACCGCGATTGGCCTCCCCGCCGCACGCGTTGTTGCGCTGGGCCTCCTCGCGGCGCTCGTGCTGCCCGTCACCGCCCAGGCCACGACCGTCCGCGCGCAGGCCGACGAGTGCGCCCTGCGCTCCCCCGACTGCGTCGCCGAGCTGAACATCAAGTACGCCCCCGGCGAGCGCAACGACATGTCGGTGCGACCCGACGGCGCCGGCATCGTGGTCACCGACGCCGCCGCCCCGCTCGTCGCCGACCGCAACTGCGTGCGCCGCGAGGACGGCAGCGTGCGCTGCGAGCTGACGGGGCGCCCGTTCACCCAGGTCCTCATCGAGACGGGCGACGCCGCCGACGTCGTCCGGGTGTCGCTCCCCGCCGTCGACCTCGTGGAGGCGCGCCTCGGCGACGGCGACGACCGCTTCGAGGGCGAGGCGAAGGAGGTGTCGGGGATCGGGCTCGACGGCGACGACGTGCTCGTCGTCGTGGGAGGCGTCGGTCGGCTCGACGGCCGCGTCGGGGCCGACGTCCTCCTCGGCGGCCCGGACGGCGACCGTGAGCTGCGCGGCGGGCCCGGCCGCGACCGCATCAGCGGCGGCCCCGGCGACGACGTGCTGGTCGGCGCCGACGGCGACTTCGACGGCTTCGACGACACCGAGGCCCCGGCCGCCGACGACCTCGAC
>DASVRH010000057.1:0-1735 GCA_036388715.1 Solirubrobacteraceae bacterium
GGCGAGCGCGTCGAGGTGGGCGAGCAGGGCCCAGCCGTGCTCGGCCCGCTTGGCGAACCCGAAGCCGGGATCGAGCACGATGCGCTCCTCGTCGACGCCGGCGGCGACCAGCGCGTCGACCCGGCGGGCCAGCTCGTCGCGCACCTCGGCGACGACGTCGCCGTAGACGGCGAGCTCCTCCATCCGGTCGCTGGCGCCGCGCCAGTGCATCGCCACGAAGGGCACCCGGGCGTCGGCGACCAGCCCGGCCATCGCGGGGTCTGCGAGCGCGCCGCTCACGTCGTTGACCAGGACCGCTCCGCGGGCCAGCGCCGCGTCGGCGACCTCGGCACGCATCGTGTCGACGCTGACCACGACGCCGGCCGCGGCGAGCCCCGAGACGACGGGCAGCACCCGCCGCAGCTCCTCGGCGACGGTGATGCGGCCCGCGCCGGGGCGGGTCGACTCGCCGCCGACGTCCACGAGGTCGGCGCCGTCGGCGACGAGGGCGAGCCCCTGCCGGACGGCGGCGTCCGGGTCGAGCCAGCGCCCGCCGTCGCTGAACGAGTCGGGCGTGACGTTGACGACGCCCATCACCAGGCACCGGTCGAGCGCCGCGAGCGGGCCGGGCAGCCCCGCGGGGTGCCGGCTCATCGGGCGTTGATGAGGCTCATCGCCTCGGCCCGGGTCGCCGGGTTGCGCAGCTGGCCGCGCACGGCCGACGTCACGGTGCGGCTGCCGGCCTTGCGCACGCCGCGCATCGACATGCACAGGTGCTCGCAGTCGACGACGACGATCACGCCGCGGGCGCCGACCACGTCGGTCATGGCGTCGGCCACCTGCGTGGTGAGCCGCTCCTGCACCTGCGGGCGCCGGGCGTAGAGGTCGACCAGCCGGGCGATCTTCGACAGGCCGGTGATCCGGCCGTCGGCGGAGGGGATGTACCCGACGTGCGCGACGCCGTGGAACGGCACGAGGTGGTGCTCGCAGACCGAGAAGACCTCGATGTCCTTCACGAGGACGAGCTCGTCGTGCTCGAGCTCGAAGGACGTCGTCAGGACGTCGCGCGGCTCCTGGCGCAGCCCCGCGAACATCTCCGCGTAGGCCCGGGCCACCCGGGTGGGCGTATGCCGGAGGCCGTCGCGCTCCGGGTCCTCGCCGATGGCAAGAAGCAGCTCCCGGACGGCGGCCTCGACCCGCGGGCCGTCGTATCCGGGAGCTGCTTCCTGTGTCACGTGCGGGTCACAGCGCCGTGGCGCCGTGCCCGTTCGACGCCGCGCGCTCGGCCGGCGACAGGACGGGCGGGATGTCGGAGACGGACCGGCGGTCGCTCGACAGCCAGACCGGCCGCTCCGGCCGCTTGACCACCGCCGCGAAGATCTCGGCGAGCTCGTCCTTGCCGAGGGTCTCGCGCTCGAGCAGCGCCACGACCAGGGCGTCGAGCACGCCGCGGTTCTCGACGAGCACCTCCCAGGCCTCGTCGTGGGCGTTCTCGATGAGGCGGCGGACCTCGTCGTCGACGACGCTCGCGACCTCCTCGGAGTAGTCGCGCTGGTGGCCCATGTCGCGTCCGAGGAACGGCTCGGCGTTCTCGGAGCCGAGCTTGATGGCGCCGATCCGCTCGGACATGCCGAACTGGGTCACCATCTTGCGGGCGAGGCCGGTGGCCTTCTCGATGTCGTTCGCCGCGCCCGTCGTCGGGTCGTGGAACACGAGCTCCTCCGCGACGCGGCCGCCCAGGGCGTACGCGAGCTGG
>DASVRH010000058.1:0-13390 GCA_036388715.1 Solirubrobacteraceae bacterium
GAGCAGCACGTCCTCGTCGGCCTCGCCGCCGATCGCGCCCAGCGTGCGCGCGACGTGAACGTCGGCGGCGACGAGGATCCCCGCGTCGTTGAACGCGCGCAGCCGCCCGGGCGCCTCCGCGGCGCGGTCGACGGCGTGGAGGTCCTCGATCACCCGACGCCTCCGCGGTCGAGCACGTTGCTGAGCGCCCCGACGAGCGACGCCGGCGGCCGCCAGGCCCAGACGCCCCCGCCCTCCGCGCCGGTCATCCCGCGCACGAAGAGGTAGAGGATCCCGGCGAGGTGCCGCTCGGGGTCGTAGCCCGGCAGTCGCCAGCGCAGGTAGCGGTGCAGCGCGGCGGTGTAGAGGAGCCCCTGCAGGACGTAGTGCGAGTGGCGCATCGCCGCGTCGAGCGCCGCCGGACGGTAGTCGCCGGCGGTCAGCGGCTCGTCGGGCTCGCCGAGCCAGTTCGTCTTGTAGTCGATCACCGCGAAGCGACCGCCGACGCGCGCGACGAGGTCGATGCTGCCGGTCAGGTAGCCGCGCACGGTCTGCTCGAGTGCCGGGTCCTCGAGCCGGTCGGCGTAGTCGAGCAGCGGCTCGCCGGCCGGCAGGTGCGTGCGCAGCACGCCGGCGATGGCCCGCAGGGTCAGCGTTCCCTCGGCGTCGTCGCCGCCCACCAGCGGCAGCTCGAAGGCCAGCTCGTCGAGACGGTCGGCGCGCGGCACGTCGCGCAGCCGCGCCCCGCCCACCAGCGGGCCGAGCGGCGTCTCGATCGCGGCGGCCATGCCGGCGACGAGGTCGTCGAGGGGGCCGACGTCGGTCGCGCCCTTCGTGTGCCGCCGCAGCTCGGCCGCGAGATCGGGCGCCGCGAAGTCGGCCGCCTCGAGCAGGCGGTGGACGAAGGTGCCGAACTCGACGCCGGCGGGGGCGGACGCGAGGACCAGCGGCGACGCCCCTCCCGGCGCGTCGAGGCTGAGCTGCCCGCCGGCGGTGACGGGCTCGTCGAGCACGACGGGCTCCTCCGGCTCGCTCGCCACGCGCGCCTCGTAGCTCCCCGCGGTCAGGGCGGTGTAGGACGTGCGCCGCCACTGCTCGTCGAGCGACCGTCTGAACGCCGCGACGGCCAGCTCGGCCGCGTCGGCGGCGGGCGGCGACCACCGCGCGCCCTCGGCCACGCGCGCGTCCTCGACCGAGATCCGCCCCTCCGGCGCCGACGCCGCCAGCGTCTCGAACCGCGCGCGAGCGGTCGGATCGTCGGGCGGCTGGCGCAGGGACGGCTTCACCGTCCCGTCCTCGTCGCGCCCGAAGAGCAGCCGGCACAGCGGCGAGTCGCGGCTCGGGAAGGTCCCCGCCCACCAGATCACCGCCTGGTGCTGCGCGCGCGTCAGCGCGACGTACATCAGCCGCAGGTCCTCGCCGCGCTCCTCCTCCTCGTGGCGCCTTCGGTGCTCCTCGTACTCGCGCCCCTGCAGGCCGACGTCGATCACGCGCGCGCCGGACTCGTCGTGGAACGCGACAGGGGCTCGCGCCCGGTCGCCGCCCGGGTGATCCCACAGGTACGGGCAGTAGACGACGGGGAACTCGAGCCCCTTGCTGCGGTGGATCGTGAGCACCTGCACCGCCGCCGCGTCGGACTCCAGGCGCCGGCTGCGCTCCTCGTCGCGGTCGCTCTCGGCGTCGGCGATCCGGCGCCGCAGCCAGGCCGTCAGCGCCGACACGCCGAGCTCCTCGGCCGTCGCCGCCGCGTGCAGCAGCTGGCCGACGTGGCGCAGGTCGGTCAGCCAGCGCTCGCCGTCGGTGCGCGCCAGCAGCCGGGCGGGCACGCGCTTGGAGCGGATGATCGTCTCCATCAGCGAGGCGACGCCGCGCTCGCGCAGCAGCACCGCCCACTCGTGCAGGTCCTCGTGGACCTCCTCCCAGTCGCCCTCCTCGGCGCACGCGACGCGCTCGGCGCTCCACCCGATCAGCGAGGTGAGCGCGGCGGCGTGGGCGCGGCGGTCGTCGGCCGGCCGCTCCAGCGCCGAGAGGAGGTCCAGCCAGTCGCGCGCCGGGTCGGTCGCGAACACGCTGCCCGCGCCGTTGATGACGGCGGGGATGCCGGCTTCCTCCAGCGCGGCGCGGACCAGCTCGGCCTCGCGGTGGCGGCGCACGAGCACGGCGACGTGGCCCGGCCGGACGGGCTCGGGATCGAGCGGGCGCCCCTCCTTGTCGCGGACCTCGAGCGTCGCGCCCGAGCGCAGCAGCTCGGCGAGGTCGGCGGCGACGTCGCAGGCCACGTGCCGGCGCGCGGGCGTCGTCTCGACGTAGCCCTTCGCGGTCCGCCCCACCGCGTCGCCCGAGACGAGACGGACGCGCAGCGGCGCGGGCACGGGCGCCCCGTGCAACCGCGGCTCGCGGTTGGCCTCGGCCGCGCGCACGACGCGGTACTCGATCCCGGCGTGCCCGAGCTTCGCGTCGCCGAAGAGCGCGTCGTAGGCGTCGAGCAGGTGCTGGTCGCTGCGCCAGTTGACGCGCAGCGTCGGGCGGTCGGCCATCCCCGCCGCGGCGAGGTAGGCGTAGACGTCGGCGCCGCGGAACGCGTAGATCGCCTGTTTCGGGTCGCCGATGAGCACGAGCGTCCCGCCCTCGCCGAACGCGCGGCGCATGATCTCCCACTGCACGGGGTCGGTGTCCTGGAACTCGTCGACGAGGACGATCCGGTAGCGCGCCCGCAGCCGGTCGCGGGCGTCGTCGTCGGCCAGCGCCTCGCCGAGCTTCGCGGGCAGGTCGTCGTAGGTCATGACGCCGAGGCGGCGCTTGCGCACCGCCAGCTCGGCCCGCACCGCCTCGGCGAGCCGCCGTCGCATCGCGCCGGGCGACCGCCCTTCGGCGTCGCGCGGCTCGATCGGCGCGGCGAAGTTGTCGACGGCGGCGCCCGCGATCCGCAGCGCCTGCGCGCGGTCGAAGCTCGGCGTCTCCGTCCCCTTGAAGCGCAGCACGTAGAGGTCGTCGACCACCTGCTCGACGAGGTCGCGGACGTCCTCGACGAACTCGCGGTCGCGCTCGGTGTCGGCCGCGACGCCGAGCCCGCTCAGCGCCTCCTGGCAGAACCCGTGGGTCGTCGCGATCGTCGCGGCGTCGAAGTCGGCGAGGGCGCGCACGAGGCGCTCGCGGCGCAGCTCGGTCTGCTCGCGCGGGCCGGCCGCGAGCGTCCGGACAACGCGGTCGAACGACGCCGGGTCCTGGCCCGCCAGCACGCGCTCGAGCGCGGCCTCGAGCCCGACGAACCGCTCGCGGACGCGCTCGCGCAGCTCGCCGGTCGCCATCCGCGTGAAGGTCACCAACAAGAGCTCGGAGAGCGGAACGCCCTCCTCGGCGACGTAGCGCGCCGCCAGCGCGGCGATCGTGTAGGTCTTGCCCGTCCCCGCGCTGGCCTCGAGCACGGTGACGCCGGTCGGCAGCGGGCCGCAGACGTCGAACTCCGTCGGGGTGGCGACGCTCATCGCTGCTCGTGCTCCAGCAGCGACTCCCACAGCGCGCGGGCCTCGTCCGCGAAGCCGGGCAGGGCCGCGGTCAGCTCCTCGAAGCGCAGCACGCCGCCGAGGACGACCTGGTGCTCGCGCGCGACGTCCTCGCCCTCGCGCTTGAACGCCGACTCCCACTCCCTGGCCGCCGCGGCGCCGCCGTCGCGGCCGGCGTGCGCGGCCTCCGCGTAGGCCGCGGGCGTCTTGCAGCCGACGAGGACCGGCGCGCGCATCCCGCGGTCGTAGAGCGCCACGACGTCGCCGAGCAGCGCCGCCGCATCGGCGGGCGGGAGGATCCGCACGACGCTCACCGTCTCGTGGGGCGGGGCGTCGTACGCGGCGCGCCCGACGATGACCGCCTCGAAGCGCCGGCCGGGGTGCGCGGCGCAGAGCGCGAGCAGGCGCACCCACGCCGCGAGCCGGTGCTTCGGCCCGACGCGCGAGAACGTCACGACGCGCAGCGTGTCGCCGACGACGTCGCGGACCGTCCCGCCGAACGGCCGCCCGCGTTCGAGCACCGTCCGCGTGTCGACCGACACCGGGGGCTCGCCGGCCGCCGGGACCTCGGCCATGATCGCGGCGACGACGTCGTGCGCCTCCTGCACGACGGGCTTGGCCAGCAGGCCGGGCGGCAGCAGGCCGCGCGCGATCTCGGCCCGGTAGGCGGCCTGCGGGTCGCTGCCCTCCAGCCGCGCGTCGAGCATCCGCTGGCCAAGGCCCCACCGCGCCAGGCCGTCGAGCTCGACCGGCAGCGCGTCCGACGGGTCGTCCTCGAAGTCGCCGACCCAGATCCCGAGCCGCCGGTAGAGGAACGCCCGCGCCGGATCCTGGACGAACCGGACCAGCGCGTCGAGCTCGACGACCTCGTCGCGCGGCGCGGGCAGCGGATCGGGGAGGAACGCCGGGGGCGGCTCGCGGTCGCCGCTCAGCGCCCGCGCGCCCTCGAGCGCGACGGCGTCGAAGCTCCAGGGGTCGCGGCTCTCGAAGTTGCGCGGGTCGAAGGGCTGCAGCGGATGGCGGACCTCGACGTGCTCGCGCGCGCCCGGCGCCGTGCGCTCCACGACGTCGAGCAGCTCCCCGACGGGGACCGCGGGCGGCTTGCGCGCGTTCGTCCGCTCGTCGTTGCCGGTGTACGTGACGATCAGCCGCTCGCCCGCCGCCATCAGCGCGTCGAGGAGCAGCTGGCGATCCTCGGTGCGCGAGTCGCGGTCGCCGACGTGCGGCTCGGCGATCATGAGATCGTCGCCGTCGCGCGGCGCCTTGCGCGGGAAGACGCCGTCGTCGAGGCCCAGCAGGCAGACGACGCGATGCGGGACGGACCGCATCGGCATGAGCGTGCAGAAGGTCAGGTGTCCGGTCCGGAAGTTCGCGCGAGTCGGGCGGCCCTGGAGGCGCTCGGCCAGCAGCGCGCGGACCTCGGGCAGCGTGAGCGGCGTCTCCGCGTCGGCGCTCTCGGCGGCGACGTCGTCGAGGACGCGCTGGAGCTGGAGGCGCTGCCACGCGTCGCGGGGCGACGTGGCGGTGAGCGCGTCGGCCGCCTCCGCGATCGCTTCGGTCCACGCCCCGATCGGCTGCGGGCCCTGCAAGGCGTCGACGGCGCGGCCGAGCCGGTCGACGAGCTCGGCCAGCTTGCCGGCCAGGACGATGCCGTCGCCGGCGACGTCGTCGAGCGGCAGCACGCCGCCGAACAGCCGGCGGCGCTCCTCGGTCATCGTCACCCCGACGAGCACGCGCTCGAGGCCCTTGCGCCACGTCCCCGCCGCCTCCCCGCCGAGGCGGAAGGGCTCGCGGTGCGCGGCGTCGAGGCCCCAGCGCGTCCCGCTCGCCGCCACCCACGCCTCGATCTGCTCGAGCGCGCGGTCGTCGAGGCCGAAGCGCCGCCGGACGGGCTCGCGGTCGGCGAGGCCGAGCACCTGCGAGGCGGTGAGCCGCTGGTCGGCCAGCTCCACCAGCCGCGCGACGAAGCTGAGGACCGGGTTCGTCTGGCGCAGCGAGCGGTCGGCGAGGCGGACGCGCAGGTCCGGCCGCCCCTCGCCCACGTCGGCCGCGCCGAACGTCGCCTGGATCAGCGGCGCGAACGTCTCGATGTCCGGGCACATGACGATCACGTCGCGCGGCTCGAGCGACGGGTCCTCGGTCAGCTCGTGCAGGATCGCGTCGCGCAGCACCTCGACCTGTCGCGCCCGGCCGTGGCAGGCGTGGACCTGCACGCTGCGGTCGGCCGGGTCGAGCCCACCCGGCTCCGGCGCGCGGTCGGCGCGCACGTCGGCCTGGATCCGTGCGAGCAGCGAGCCGCCGCCGTGCTCGACGGGATGATGGTGGTCCTCGTGCTCGCCGCCGGCCAGCACCAGCTGCATCTCGCGCGAGTCGTGGGCCCAGGAGGCGAGGAGGCGATTGGTGGCGAGGGTCCGCGTCGGGTCGTCGCGCCGCCGGACCACGCGCTCCGCCGCCTGCGCCGCCACCCCGTCCCAGAGCGCCGGTGACGGATGCAGGAGGAAGAGGTGCACGTCCCTCGCCTCCGCCAGCGCCCGCAGCACGCGGAGGTGCCCCGCGGGGAGGCGGGTGAGGCCGAACAGCGAGATCCGCGCCGGAAGGTCGACGGCCGAGGGCTCCTCGCGCAGGCGCGCGCACGCGCCCTCGCCGCGCTCCGCCGGACCGGGCACGCCGAGGCGCTCGTCGAGCGCGCGCCAGAGCGCGGCCTGCCAGTCGGCGCCGCCCGCCGCCCCGCCGCCCGCCGCCCCGCCGCCCGCCTTCCCGTCGCCTGCCGGCGCGGAGCGCGCCCCCTTCCACCCCGCGAGCATCTCGGGCCGGTGCAGCGCGTAGCGGTCGAAGAGCTCGGCGAGGTGCCGCGCGACCCCGAACCGCCGGTCGCCGAACGCGTCCCCCACCAGCTCCAGCAGCGGCCACACCGCACGCTCGGGCAGCCATGGGTCCTCGTCGGGATCGATCCCCGACGACGCCGCCACCGCGTCGCCGGCCAGCCGCCGCGGCGAGGGGAACTCGACGTTCGCGCAGACCCCGTCCGAGTGACCCTCCGACGCCCCCAGCGACGCCGACAGCCGCTGGGTCAGCCACCGCTCCATCCCCCGGGTCGGGACCGACACGACCTCGGGGGCCAACGGATCGCCGAGCGGCGCGGAGAGCAGCGCGCGAAGCGCCTCGACCAGGCCATCGGCCCGCTCCGCTCGGTGGACGTGCAGCACGAGGCCGCACGCTAACGCGGCGCTCGCGCGCTAGGCGGCTTCGCAGGCCGGCTCGGCGGTCGCGCCGTGCGCGGCGGCCGGCGCGGGGTCGCGCCGGAGCACGCCGACCACGACCGCGATCGCCGCCGCGACCAGCCCGACCGCGACGATCAGCGCGACCCGGTAGCCCTGGGTCAGCGCCTCGGCCGTCTCGGGCGCTCCCCCGAGCACGGAGTTCGTCCGGTCGCTGGCGATCGTGGCGAGGACGGCGAGGCCCAGCGCGCCGCCGACCTGCGCGGTCGTGTTCACCAGACCCGAGGCGAGGCCGGCGTCCTCCGGCGTGGCCGCCGACATGGCCAGCGTGACGATCGCCGGGAAGGCGGCGCCCGCGCCGGCGCCCATCAGGAGCATCGACGGCAGGACGTTCAGCGCGAACCCGCCGTCCACCGGCACCGGCGCGAACAGCGCGAGCCCGGCGAGGATCGCCGTCATGCCGACGAGGATCACGCGGCGGGGGCCGAAGCGCTCGGCCAGCGGCGCCGAGTAGCGCACCGACATGACGCCCATGACGAGCGTCGTCGGGAGGAAGGCCAGGCCGACCTCGATCGGGTCGTAGCCGAGCACCCGCTGCAGGTACAGCGCGCCCAGGAAGAACATCCCGAACATGCCGGCGATCGAGAGGACCTGCACGAGATTGGCGACGCTCACGGCACGCGAGCGGAAGATCCGCAGTGGCACGAGCGGGTTGGCGATCCGCGCCTGACGCGCGACGAACGCGGCGAGCAGCGCGAGCGAGACCACGCCGAGCAGCAGCGTCCGCGTGGAGCCCCAGCCGTGCTCCGCGGCGCCGACGATCGTGTAGACGCCGAGCATCAGCGAGCTGGTGACGAGGATCGCGCCGAGCGCGTCCGCCCCCTGGCCGAGGCCGATGCCCTCGTCGTCCTCGATCATCCGGATCGCCAGCAGGCCGGTCGCGACCCCGATCGGGACGTTGATGAAGAAGATCCAGTGCCAGTTGATCGCGTCGGTCAGCGCGCCGCCGGCGAGCAGCCCCGCCGAGCCCCCGCCGCTGGCGACGAAGCCGTAGATCCCGATCGCCTTCGCCTGCTCGCGCGGCTCGGGGAACATGGTCACGATCATCCCGAGGATCACCGCCGACGCGAGCGCGCCGCCGACGCCCTGGAGGAAGCGCGCCGTCACGAGCATCCCCTGCGACTGCGAGGCGCCGCAGACCATCGACGCGACCGTGAAGACCACGAGACCGGCGAGAAAGACCCGGCGGCGGCCGAGCAGGTCGCCGAGCCGGCCGGCGAGGAGAAGCAGGCCGCCGAAGGCGATCATGTAGGCGTTGACGACCCACGCGAGGCTCGACTGCGAGAAGTGGAGCTCGTCCTGGATCGACGGCAGCGCGACGTTCACGACGGTCGCGTCGAGCACGATCATGAAGAAGCCGACGCACAGCACGATCAGCGCGGCCCAGCGGTTGTCTCTCTCGTTGGCGGTCATGGTGGTAGGACGAGCTCCGGGCGCGGAACTCATCGGTTCGCCTCGATCAGGCGCTCGGCCAGCCAGAGGTCGTGGTAGATCGTCGTGTCGACCGGGCCCTCGTCGCGGGTGACGCGCACGCCGTGGTCGCCGCCGGACACGCGGACGCCGCGCCAGCGCTTGGACTCCCCGAGCGACTCGAGCGCCGAGACGACGCCGTCCGGCGCGCCGCCGCCGGCCACGAGCCGCCGGCCGTCGACGGCCGCGGTGAACGCGGCGACGCCGGGAGGCCCGACGTTCACGCGGCTCACGCCCTCCTTGACGGTGATGTCGACCCTGCGCCCGTGGCGCGTCCCGCTGATCTTCGTGCGCCCCCTGATGTCCTTGTGCGGGCCGTGGATGTTCGGCGTGACCTTCTGCGTCTCCTCGACGCGCAGCGCGAGCGGGGCGAGCAGGTCGTTCTCGTCGCCCGCGCCGGGCTCGACGACGAGCGCGCCCATGACCTCCTGCCAGTCGGCCTGCCCCGCGTCGGCGAGGTCGGGCGGCGCGCCGGCGATCCGGTCGTGGGCGTCGGTGCGCGCCGCGCCGAGGGCCTGGCGCTGGTAGACGGCGAAGGCCGCGATCGAGACGACCACGGCCACGATGACGACGGTCAGCACTAGAGGATCAGCCTCTTCTCCATGAAGTTGATCGCCAGCCGCCAGGCGACCAGCGCGAACGCGACGAGGAAGGCCAGGTGGCCGAGGTCCTCGAGCACGCCCTCGAAGCCGAACACCGCGTGGCGCACGAGCTCGACGCAGTGGAACAGCGGGTTGAAGTTGCTGAGCACCTGGGCCCACGTCGGCAGCCCGTCGATCGGGAAGAACGTGCCGGCGACGAGGAACATCGGCGTGAGCAGACCGCTCTGCCAGTAGGAGAAGCTCTCGATCGACTTCGCGCGCGCGGCGATGAAGATCCCGAAGTTCGCCCAGCCGAAGCCGGCCAGCCCCGCGATGAACGGCACCAGCAGCATCCCGAAGCTCGGGTCGAGGCCGAAGATGATCGCCACGAGCATCGGGAAGCAGCCGTAGGTCCCCGTCCGCGCGGCGATCCACAGCCCCTCGCCGGTGACGAGCTCCTCGGTGTCGACCGGCGCGGCGAGGATCGCGTCGTACGTGTGCTGGAACTGGTACTTGACGAACGTGCCGTACATCGCCGGGAAGGCGCCGCTGAAGAGGACCGTCGTCGCGACGATCCCGGTGCCGACGAAGTCGATGTAGTCGTAGCCCGCGACGGTGCTGACCAGCGACCCGAAGCCGAACCCGAAGGCGAGCAGGTAGATCGTCGGGTCGATGGTCGACGAGAACGTCGAGGAGCGCCAGAACGACGAGTAGTTGACGACCTCGCGGACGAGGACGCCGCGCAGCGCGGCGCGCTCGAGGCGGCCCAGGCGGCGGCGGGGTGCGGTCGCGGTGGCCATGGCCTACGAGATCTCCTCGCCGGTGAGCAGGACGAAGACGTCCTCGAGGTTCGTGATGCGGCGCTCGCCCTCGACGTTCGTGTCGCCGTTGGCGTGCAGGATCGAGACCGACGTCCCGGTGCGCCGCGTGCTCCAGCCCTTCGCGCGCGCCTCGGCCTCGACCTCGCCGAGCTTGGCCGGCGAGCCGTAGACCTCGATCGCCTCCGTCCCCGCGTGCTGGGCGATCAGGTCGCGCGGCGGCCCGACGGCCACCGACCTGCCGTGCGACATGATCGTCACCTGGTCGCAGAGGCGCTCGGCCTCCTCGATGTAGTGCGTGCTCATCAGGATCGAGACGCCCTCGCTGCGCAGCCTGTCGATCAGCGCCCACAGCTCCTGGCGGACCTGGGGGTCGAGCCCGACCGTCGGCTCGTCGAGCAGGAGCAACCGCGGCTGGTGCAGCAGGCCGCGGGCGATCAGCAGCCGGCGGCGCATGCCGCCGCTCAGCGCGTCGACCTCGCTCGTGCGGCGCTCCTGGAGGTTCGCGATGTCGAGCGCGCGGTCGATCGCGGCCTGCCGCTCGGCCTTCGGGACGCGGTAGAGGTGCGAGAAGACCTGGAGGTTCTGCTCGACGGTCAGCGACTGGTCGAGGTTGTCGAGCTGCGGGACGACGCCCATCTCGGCGCGCGCCTGCTTCGAGTCGTCCGGCAGCCGGTAGCCGAGCACCTCGATCTCGCCCTCGTCGAGGATGACCTGGGCGGTCAGCGCCTTCATCGTCGTCGACTTCCCCGCGCCGTTGGGTCCGAGCAGGCCGACGCACGTCCCGTACGGGACGTCGAGGTCGAGCCCGTCGACGGCGGTGATGCCGCCGAAGCGCTTGACGACGCCGCGGAGCCGGATGGCCGAGTTCACCATGCTCACACTAGGACGGCGCGGGGACGCCGAACTCATCGGCGCGATGCACCCTCGGCGGGTGCAACGGCGAGGCGTATCTACGCCGTCAGGCGGCCACTGGTGCGCGTGGAACGCTCTGCGGCCGTCATCTCCGGCGGCGTCCCTTGGAGACCACCACGTTGACTGGGGCCAGTGGCGCTAGTCGCGTACCGGCCCGCGGCGCAACGCTGACCACACGGCCGCGTCGGTATCGACGGCTCCGACGCTTGGTCACCTTGCCCACCGTGCACCCCGAGGCCACGATGCTCCGCTTCACGACTGTCAGTCGCGATCCGCGGGTCACCTCCGGCACCACGCAAGGGGGCTGCGCGGCGATTCGCGCCAGCGCGGTCACCTGCGGGGGATCGTCCCTCTCCCGACGGAAGTAGCCGCACAGCCGGTAACTCCCCGCATTCGGGATGGACCACGGCTGTACCCAGGGTGCGGGGGCGCCCTGGACGATCCACCCGTCGACGACGGTACGTGAGTCCCAGACGGCTGCCGCGGCACGCGTGTTAGCCGGGCAACCGCGCCCATCGTCCGGGACGATCTCCACGTCGACCGTGCGAGTGCCCTCAGTCTGGGCCGCCACCACCACGTCGAAGCCCTCGCCGACGATGACGGAGCCGGGCGCGGTCAGGGCCAGCGACATGTTCGGCAGCCGGACGGCGACCTCCAGCGACGCCGTCGCGACGACCTTGTCCTGCGTGTAGTCGAAGATCCAGCCGCACAGCAGGTAGGACCCGGCTCGGTCGAACGTGTAGTTCGCTTCCAGGTCGAAATCGTGCGAGACGCTGTGCTGCAGGACGGGGCGACCGTCGTTCGCGCGAGGATTAGCGCCGCACGGACCGCCGCCCGTCGGCCGCGATTCGACGATCACGTCGGCGGCCTCGTTCCCGTTCGTCGCGTAGCCCCCGGCACTGATCTGCGTCGCAATCGTCTCGACGGGGTCCGCGGCCACGGAAAGGCTGATGCGGTCTGCTGCCGCGTTCGCGGCCGGAACCGCCGCCGAACTGGCCGCGACGACCAAGACCGACAAGAGGGCGGAGCGCACTACCATTCGTCGGAGCATCGAAAGACCCTAACTTGGTGAAGAGGTGTCATGCAAGTGCGGCATCTGCCAGGACTCGGGCGGGCAGCGCTGCAACGCAGGATCACGCGGCTGCTCGTGGGACCCGGCTGACGCGCGCGTTGTGCCAGCATGCGCGCCCTTGACCGAGGAGCCGCGCTCAGACCTCGAGGAGCTGCTGGCCCGCCGCGCGCAGACGCGCGACGAGGCGCGGCCTGACGCCGTCGCGAAGCGGCACGCCGCCGGCGGGCGGACGGCGCGCGAGAACGTGGCCGACCTGGTCGACCACGGCTCGTTCGTCGAGTACGGGCGCTTCGCGATCGCCGCGCAGCGCGGGCGGCGCGACGTCGCCGACCTGATCGCCCGCACACCGGCCGACGGGATGATCGGCGGAACGGCGAAGGTCGACGGCAAGCCGGTCGCCGTCCTCTCCTACGACTACACCGTCCTCGCGGGCACGCAGGGCGTGCTGGGGCACCGCAAGAAGGATCGCCTCTTCGAGCTGATCGAGCGGATGCGGCTGCCGACCGTCTTCTACGCCGAGGGCGGCGGCGGGCGCCCGGGCGACACCGACTACCCCGTCGTCTCGGCGCTCGACACGCGCGCGTTCGCGCTCTGGGCGAAGCTCAGCGGGCTCGTGCCGCGGATCGCGGTGGTGCACGGGCGCTGCTTCGCCGGCAACGCGGTGATCGCGGGGTGCTCGGATCTCATCGTCGCCACCGAGAACGTCTCGCTGGGGATGGGCGGCCCGGCCATGATCGAGGGCGGCGGGCTCGGCGTCGTCGACCCGGACGAGGTCGGCCCGGCCGACGTGCAGACGCGCAACGGGGTGATCGACGTCCTCGTGCGCGACGAGGCCGAGGCGACCGAGGTGACGAAGCGGCTGCTCGGCTACTTCCAGGGCGCGCAGCCGCCCGGGCAGGCGCCGGACCAGACGCGCCTGCGCGACATGGTCCCCGAGCGCCAGCGGCGCGCCTACAAGATCGAGCCGATCGTCGAGACGCTGGCCGACGCCGGGTCGACGACGTTCCTGCGGCCGGGCTTCGCGCCGGAGATGGTCACGGCGCTGATCCGGATCGAGGGCCGCCCGATCGGCGTGATCGCCAACAACACGATGCACATGGCGGGCGCGATCACGAGCGAGGCGGCGGACAAGGCGGCGCGGTTCATGCAGCTCTGCGACGCGTTCGGGCTGCCGATCGTCTCGCTGGTCGACACGCCGGGGATGATGGTCGGGCCGAAGGCCGAGGCGACCGGTCTGGTCCGCCACACCTCGCGGCTGCTCGTGACCGGCGCGGCGCTGAACGTGCCCTTCGTCGCGGTGGTGCTGCGGCGCGGCTACGGGCTCGGGGCGCAGGCGATGGTCGCCGGGTCGCTGCACGAGCCGCTGCTCACCCTCGCCTGGCCGTCGGCCCACCTCGGGCCGATGGGGCTCGAGGGCGCGGTCAAGCTCGGCTTCCGCAAGGACCTCGAGCAGATCGCCGACGAGGAGGAGCGCGCCGCGCGCGTCCGCGAGCTGACGGCGATGGCCGAGGAGAACGCGAAGGCGCTGAACGCGGCGATGCTCTTCGAGATCGACGACGTCGTCGACCCGGCCGAGACCCGGTCGCTGATCAACATGACGCTCACCGCCGCCAGCGGCCCGGCCGCGCCGCGGCACGGGCACCGGTTCGTCGACACCTGGTAGGCGTCAGGCGGTCGCGCGCCGCAGGCGCCGGCCCGCGAGCAGCAGCACGAGCCCGAGCAGCGCCACGAACCCGACGACGAAGCCGGTGAACGGCAGTCCACCGCCGCCCTC
>DASVRH010000059.1:0-8801 GCA_036388715.1 Solirubrobacteraceae bacterium
TCAGCACCGCGTCGTCGTCGACGGCCACCAGGCGCTCACGCTTGCGGACCTCCTCCTGCACCAGGTCGGCGAGCAGGTTGCCGCCCATCGTCCGCGCCGCGTACGCGCCGAAGCGCTCGCGCTCGCGCGCGATCTGCGCGGGGACAAAGTCGAGCGCGTAGAGCTGCGCATGGGTGTGGGGCAGCGAGGCGCCGCCCTCGCGCCGCTCGTTGACGATCACGTGCACGTAGGCGGCCTCGGCGTGGGCCCGCATGCGCTCGCGCCAGACGTCGACGGCGGTCGCGACCTGCTCGACCGAGAGGTCGGCGAGCGACGTCACGGGGTCGGGGGCGTTGACGATGACCTCGTGCGCGCCGCGGGCGGGCGCGGCGGTGAAGAGGTCGCGGTTGGCCTGCGCCTCGGGCTCGGGGCTCTCGGGATCGAGCGCGGGATAGAGGTTGGGCACGACGCGCACCCGCCAGCCGGGGGAGTCGGGCGGCGCGCCCTCGTCGCGCAGGGCATAGACCTCGGGCGGCGTGCGGTCCTCGTGGCCCTCGAGGAACGGGTCGCGCTCGGCGTCGATGGGGTCGGCGGGCGTGGTCGACAGCCCGGCCCCGGGGCGGCTCGCGCGCTCGCCCGCGACGACGGTCTTCAGCCCGGTCAGCGGGTCGACGCGGACCTCAGGCAACGCCGGCGTACTCGTCGATGTCGGCGAGGAGGTCGGCGAGCCGCTTGTACTGGCCCTGGTGGACGAGGACCCGCTCGCCGTCGGCGTCGAAGAAGATCGTGTGCGGCGCGCCGCGCACGCCGGGCGCCGCCTCGCGCGTGATCGCGCCGTTGCCGTCCTCGAGCGAGGGGTACGGCACGGGGTGCGTCTCGAGGAACTCCTCGGCGTTCTTCGTGTTGTCGAGGATGTTGATGCCGAGGAAGGCGACGTCGCGCCCGCGCCTGCGGACGGCCTCCTGGAAGTAGGGGAACTCGGCCTTGCACGGGCCGCACCACGAGCCCCAGACGTTGACCACGACGGGGTGGCCGCGCAGCGCGCGCACCCGCTCGCGGAAGTCGCCGGCGCTCGAGGCGACGACGCGGTTGGGCGCCTCGTCGTAGAGCGCTGCGATCGGCGCCGGGGCGCCGGCGACCGCCTCCCGCAGATCGCTGAGGGAGCGGCTGCTGCCGGCATCGTCCTCGGTCCCGCCTCCGGCCTGTGTCAGGCCGATGACGAGGGCGACGACGAGTGCCGCCAGCGCGAGGAACGGAAGCGCACGGCGCACGGCAACAGCTTCGCAGACGTCCGGCCGTGCGCTAGAATCGCGGTCAGCGAAGGCCTGAGGGAGGACCTTCGTGACCTTCTTCGGCACGTCAGCCGAAGTCCCCGCGTCGCGCCGAGACACCCGCCGTCGCGGCCATTCCTTGTCGAGTCACTTGAGCCAGCATGGCTGAGCCCACGCCAGCGGCGGCCGAAGCCGCGCCCCTTCCGGATCCGGACGACATCTCGCGTGCCGAGGACTTCGCACGCGAGCCTTTCGTGCTGCCCGGTGAGGACGTCGCCGAGGCCCTCGCGCCGGGCGGCGCCCGGCGCCGCGCGCTCGACGCCGCGCTGGACGAGATCGCCGAGGGCGCGAAGCACCCGTCGACGCGCTGGCGGCGCGAGTTCTCGCTGATGATGGGGCTCGAGCGCGTGCTCTCCGACGACGAGCCCAAGCTCGCCGACGGGACGTCGCTCAACCCGCACCAGGTCGACGCGCTCTCCGGCACGCTGACCGCGCTGCTCGCCGAGGCGCAGCGGGGCTCGAACGGCTACGGCAACGGGAACGGGAACGGCAGCCGCAACGGCGCCGCGACGGCCGCCGCCGCGAGCACGCTCGCCGCGCCCGGCGAGGAGGTCCCGGAGGAGATCGACGAGGAGGTCCCCGAGGACGAGGAGCCGCTCGATTGGGACGCCGAGAAGGAGGCCGACGACGAGCAGCTCCCCGAGGCGCCCGAGGACCCCAACGCGCACAAGCGCTTCTGGTTCGAGCACGCCACCGGCGCCGGCAAGACGGTCGCCGCGATGGGCTTCGTCGAGGCCTCGCGCACGGGCGGCATCCTCATCCTCACGCACCGCCGCAACCTCGTCGACCAGTTCAACGGCGAGCTCGAGCAGCGCGGCTACGGCAAGCGCGTGCGCGGCGCGATGCTGGGCGACCAGGACGCGCACGACGGCCCGGTCACGGTCGAGACCTACCAGTGGTTCGTGCGCAACGCGGGCTCGATCTCGTCCGCGTACACGGTCGTCATCTGCGACGAGGCGCACACCGCGCTCGGCGAGAAGACGGCGGCCGCGATCCGCGCCTGGACCGGCCCGATGTTCATCGGCATGACGGCCACGGGTGCGCTCATCGCCCGCCACGTCACCGACCTCTTCCCGACCCAGACGTCGCGCTTCGACCTCGCGCAGGCCGCGCGGCGCGGCGTCATCGCGCCGCTGCGCTGCGTGCGGATCCCCCCGGGCCCGGGCGTGCGCACGATCGCCAAGGTGCCGCTGCGCCGGGGCGAGGTGGACACCGAGTTCGACCAGGAGATGCTGGCCGAGCTGCTCGACCAGCTGCCGTTCAACCTCGCGGCGGCCAACCTCTACAAGACGCGCTTCAACGGGCTTCCGGGCGTCGTCTACGCGGCGGGTGTGCGGCACGCGTACAACCTCGCCGAGGCCTTCCGCGAGGAGGGCATCAAGGCCGAGGGCGTCTCGGGCGAGACCCCGAAACGCCAGCTGGCCGAGATCCTCGCCAAGTACGAGCGCGGCGAGATCGACGTGCTGGTCAACGCGCAGCTCCTGGCCGAGGGCTGGAACTCGCCGCGCGCGACCGTCTGCTTCCACCTCGCCCCGACCGCATCGAAGCGCATCTACCAGCAGCGCGTCGGCCGCGTGACGCGCCGCCAGCCGGGCAAGGAGGCGGGCATCGTCGTCGACTTCGTCCACCCCGGCACGAAGCACGACGACCCCGTCGTCACGCTGCACTCGCTGCTCGATCGCGACGTCTACCGCGGCGGCGCGATCGTCGTCGGCCCGGTGCGCCGCGGTCGCGGCCGGCGCGTGCGCGTCGAGCGCCGCGTCCTGCCCGTCGCCTCCGACGAGACGCGGCGCATCGAGGTCTTCGAGCGCGAGCTGTGGCGGATCGCCGTGGAGCACCTGGACTACTCCGAGCAGATCCAGTGGGCCGCGCTGGCCGGCGCGCGCGTCGCGCCGAGCGGCTGGCGCCGGGCCCGGGCGATGCTCCACTTCGACCGCGAGGGCGAGCTGAAGCGCACGTTCCTCGTCCAGGCCATCAAGCGCAACAAGAACCCGCAGCTGCGGCTGCGCGCGATCGCCGAGGTCGCGGGCGCCAAGGACCCCGAGGCGTTCGACGACGCGCTCGACGAGGTCGGCGGCTGGGCGCGCGAGGAGAAGCGCGAGGCCGCGAAGATCATGCTCCAGTCGCTCGCCGAGAAGCGGATCGGCCGGCGCGACCAGGCCGACGCGTGGATCTGGCGGGTCGCCGGCTACACGGCCGAGCTGCACGAGGAGTACGCGGTCCAGCGCTGGCCGGAGACGAAGCGGCTGCTCGGGCTGCTCGCGAACTCGTCCGGCGGCGGGCACGCGCGCAACGCGCGGCGGCTCGTGCATGCCGCGCGCAAGCAGGACCGGCGGCTCGCCGCGGCGCTGCTCGCGGCCGCCACGCGCTACACGCACACGCCGGAGGCCGAGGAGATCCTGCGCGGCGCCCGGACGCGGATGGCCCGCAAGCCGTCCTCCCTGTCGCGCGAGCTGTTGCGCAACTTCCCCAAGGGCCGCCGGGGCCGCGGGCGCCGGCGCAAGAAGAAGGGCGCCGAGGACGCCGTCGGGGCGACCGCGGGGGCGGAGGGCGCCGCGCTGGCCGCCGTCGACGCGCTCGACGACGACGACGACGCGCTGCCCCTCGAGGAGTCCGAGGAGCTGGCCGAGCAGGCCGACGTCGGCGAGGAGGAGGCCGAGCAGGACGACGAGGCCGTCGGCGCCGACCACGACGAGGATCCCCTCCACCCCGAGTCGCTCGAGGACAGGCCGAAGCGCCGCCGCTCGCGCAACCGCCGCCGCAAGCCGAAGGCCGCCGCCGGCGCCGAGGCAGGGCCCTCCGCGCGCGCCGCCGCCGACTCCGGTGGGGACGCCTCCGCCGACGGCGCCACGGTGCCCGGCACGGGCGACCCAGACCTCTCCGCCGAGCGGGCGACGCTCGAGGCCGCCGCCGACCCCGACGCCTCTCCCGCCGAGACGCGCGCCGACGCCGCCGCCGAGCGGGTCGCCGTCGCCGCGGACGAGGACGCGCCGAAGCCGAAGCCGAAGCGCCCCCGCGCCGCGCCGCGCCGCAAGCCCGCCGCGAAGCCGACGGCGGAGGAGGCGGCCGCCGCCGTCGAGGCCGCCGCGAGCGCGGTGCTCGCCGCGCGCGCCGGGACGGACGAGGAGCCGAAGCCCAAGCGCCGCCGGGCCGCCCCGCGCCGCAAGCCCGCGGCCGGCGACCAGGACGCCGCCTAGCTCCCGAGGCCTCAGGCCACGGGGATCGTGTACATCGGGTTCGGGAGCTTGAACGTGCGCATCGCGCCGCCGCCGCGCAGGTCGCTCCACTGGTCCCCGACGTTCGCCACGACCGTGTAGCCGCGGCGCGCGAGCTCTCTCCGCACGCGCGCCTTCCACCCCGACCGCTGCGAGCGCGGCTGCCTGTTGGGGCGCAGGCGCAGCGACCACGTCCCGCCGAAGCCCTCGGCGCGCAGGTTCGACACGGTGGCCGCGCGCAGCCGCGCGCGGCGGCCGGTGATGAAGAACACCGAGACGCCCTCCGCCCGCGCGAAGCGGAACAGCGCGAGCGTCTGCGCGATCGCGGGCATCTCGCCCCCCGCCGGGCACGCGTCGCCGACGACGTCGCGGTCGAAGTCCGCCGCCTTCAGGCAGTCGTAGCTCGACAGCGACGTGTCGTCGACGTCGAGCACCATCGCCGGCTTGCGCGCGTCCTCGAGGTGGCTGCGCAGGTACGCCGTCGCGCGGTCGGTGACGCGCGTGATGTCCGCGTCCCACTCGCCCGACTCGCGGTACTCGACGATCTCCTCGGCCGTCGCCGGCTGCTTCGGCTCGGTGGCCAGCGCCGCGCCGCCCGCGAGGGAGGCCGCGGCGCAGACGGCTAGCGCCGCCGGACGAACTCGCATCCGATGACCCGGTCGCGGCGGTCGACGATCGCGATGTCACGCCGGCCGCGCCCGCAGTCCACGCGGTCGCGCGCGCCGTCGCGGGCGCTGAGCGTGTCGTTGCCCTCGTCGCCCTCCATGACGTCCGACCCGCTGCCGCCGGTCAGGCGGTCGTTGCCGGCGCGCCCGTCGAGGTCGTCGCGCCCGGGCCCGCCGCTGAGGGTGTCGTTGGCGTTCGTCGGCGCCTCGAAGCCGTTCGGGCCGGAGCCGCCGTCCACGTCGTCGTTGCCCGCGCCGCCGGACAGCGTGTCCTTGCCGGCGTTGCCCGCGAGCTCGTCGTTGCCGGTGCCGCCGATGAAGGTGTCGTCCCCGCTGTTGCCGTCGATCACGTCGTCGCCCGGGCCGCCGTCGGCGTCGTCGCCGACCCGCCCCTGGCCGGCGTTGAGGACCGAGATCTGGTCGTTGCCGGTGCCGCCGTTCATCGTGTCCTGGCCGGCGAAGCAGGGCTGCGTCTCGCACGCGTCGTCCTCGATCTCGTCGTCCCCGTCGTCGCCGTTCAGCGTGTCGTTGCCGCTGCCGCCCTTGATGAGGTCGTCGCCGCCGCCGCCGTTGACGGTGTCGTCGCCGGCGAACGCCTGGATGACGTCGCGCAGGCCGGTGCCGTCGAGGCGCTCGTCCTTCTCGGTGCCGTTGATCTCGTCGGCCCACGCGACGGCGGCGAAGGCGAGCAGGAGGAAGCTGGCGATCACTACGAGGCGGATCCGCATACGCCCTTATACCGCTACGGGCGTCTCAAGTTGCGGGGAATCCCAGATGGACCTCGCCCGCGTTGAGCGAGGTCTTGCCGCCGCCCTCGAGCTCCACCACGAGCTGGCCCGAGGCATCCACGCCCGCCGCGACGCCCGCGCCGCCGTTCCACGTGATCTCGCGCCCGAGCAGCGCGTCGCGCTCGCGCCACGCGGCCAGCGTCGCCTCGCCGTCCTCGCCCAGCCGCCGCTCCAGGGCGGCGAGCAGCTCGGCCACCGTCGCCTCCAGGTCCGAGGGCTCGCGCCCCAGGCCCGCCGCGGTCGCGCGCAGCTCCTCGGGGAAGTCCTCCGGTCGCACGGCGACGTTGACCCCGATCCCGAGGACGGCCCAGCCCTCGAACGGCCGCCCCTCCACGAGGATCCCCGCGACCTTGCGCCCGTCGAGCCAGACGTCGTTGGGCCACTTGATGCGCGCGCCCGGGCCGGCGACGTCGGCGACGGCGACCGCGGCGGCGAGCGGCAGCAGCGTCGGCGGGTCGCGCAGCACCAGCGACAGCAGCAGGGCCCGGCCCGGCGGGGCGCTCCAGGTGCGGCCCTGGCGCCCCCGGCCCGCGGACTGCTCGCCGGCGGTGACGAGCGTCCCGTGCGGCGCGCCGGCCAGCGCGAGCTCGCGGGCGCGCGTGCTCGTCGAGTCGGTCTGGCGCAGGTGGACGCGCGGGCGGCCGAGCATCACGCCGGGAGGACGCGCAGCTCGGTGTCGAGCCCGACCCCGAGCTGCTCGGCCGCCGACCCGCGGTTCACGGCGAGCGCGAGCGTCCGGTACGCGTCCTCGTAGAGCAGGAGCTCGCCGGCGGCGACGTCGGTGAACGCGTGCGCGTAGACGGCGCGGTGCTCGGCGCCCGCCGCCTCGACCACGACCTGCTGGCCGAGGCGCAGCCCGCTGCGGGCGAGCATCGCGTGCTCGGCGTCGAGCGTGACGTTGCCGTAGCGGTCGAGGGCGAGCACGTGCGCGACGACCTCGTCCCCCTCCAGCCGCGCGGTGGGCAGGGCGAGGCGCACGAGCTCGGACGGCTCGAGCGGCTCGCCCGCCTCGGCGAGGTCGACGCCCGCGGCCAGGTGCGCCGCGACCGGCGAGAAGAGGTCGCGCCCGTGGAACGTGGCCGAGACCGGCGTCAGGCGGCACTTCGACGTGCTGATCTCGACCGCCTGGACGACGCCGCCGAAGCGGTCGGCCGCGGGGCTGAGCAGGCCGTTGTCGGGCCCGACGAGCACCCGGTCCTCGTCGGCGGTGCGCACGGCGACCGCGCGCCGCCGGCCGCCGACCTCGGGGTCGACGACGGCCATGTGCACGCCGGCGGGCGCGAACGGCAGCGAGCGGCGCAGGACGATCGCCCCGGTCCGCACGTCGTGGCGCGGGATGCCGTGGGTCAGGTCGACGACGCGCGCTTCGGGCGCGATGCCGGCGATCACCGCGTGGCAGACGCCGACGAAGTCGTCCTCGACGCCGTAGTCGGTCAGGAGCGTGACGAGCACGGCAGCGAAGGGTAGGCGCGGGGCATGGAAGAACGTGACGACGCCCCCCTCGCCGACGAGCCGCAGCCGGGCGCGGCGCCCAACGACATGCCGAGCGGGATGCCGGCCGGGAGCGAGGACGCCGAGCCCGAGCCGCTCGGGCCCGAGGACGACGACGACGGCGGGAAGGGTGCGGACGCCATGCCGGGGATCCCGACCGAGGGCGACGACCCCTACAGCGCCGGCTGACCGATCGTCGCCGGCGCGCCGTGGTCCTGGAGGACCTGCGGCACGGCGACGGTCCCGTCCTCGCGCTGGTGGTTCTCCATCAGCGCGAGCATCGAGCGGGCGGTCGTCCCCGTCCCGTTCAGCGTGTGGACGTGGACGAGCTTGCCGTCGATCCGCGCCCGGACGTTCAGGCGCCGCGCCTGGTAGTCCGTCGTGTTCGAGCACGACGTGACCTCGCGGTAGCGCTGCTGCGTGGGGAACCACGCCTCGATGTCGTACTTCTTGGCCGCCGGCGCGCCGAGGTCGCCCACGGCGATGTTGACGACGCGGTAGGGCAGCCCGAGCGCCTGCACGAGCTCCTCCTCGTTGGCGAGCAGCTGGTCGTGGACCTCGCCGGACTGGTCGGGCCGGCAGAAGACGAACATCTCGACCTTGTCGAACTGGTGCATGCGGAACATGCCGCGCGTGTCGCGCCCCGCCGCGCCCGCCTCACGGCGGAAGTTCGTCGAGAACGCGGTGTAGAGCAGCGGGAGGTCCTCCTCCTCGAGGCGCTCGTCCATGTGCAGCGCCGCGAGCGCGACCTCCGAGGTCCCGGCGAGGTAGAGCCCGTCCTCCTCGACGCGGTAGTAGTTCGACGCGTCGCTCGGCAACGCGCCGGTGCCGAACATCGCGCGCTCGTTGGCCAGGACCGGCGGCAGCACCGGCGTGAAGCCCTTGCGGACGATGCTGTCGATCACGAAGCGGTAGAGCGCGAGCTCGGTCAGCGCGACGTCGCCGAGGCGGTACGCGAAGCGCGACCCGGCCATCCGCGCGGCGCGCTCGACGTCGATCCCGCCGCCCGACAGCTCCAGGGCGTCCTTGGGCTCGAAGCCGAACGCCGGCGGGTCGCCGACGACCTTGACGACCTCCGCGTCGTCCTCGGTGTCGCCGTCGGGCGCCGAGGGGTCCGGGAGGTTGGGGATGCGGGCGAGCAGCGCCTCCATCTGCGCCTCGGCCTCGCTCAGCTCCGCGCCGAGCGTCTCGAGCTCGGCCTTCGAGCGCTGGAGCGCCTCGAGCTGCTCCGGCGTCGGCTTGCCCTTGACCTTGCGCCCGGCGCGCAGCTCCTCGACCCGTGGGATCAGCGCGACGCGCCGCTGGTCGAGCTCGAGCAGCGCGTCGAGGTCG
>DASVRH010000060.1:0-5017 GCA_036388715.1 Solirubrobacteraceae bacterium
TCGAGCTCGTTGAGCGGGCGCTTGGGTGGAAGCTGCTCCTGGCGCTCGATCTGCGAGCGCTCGAGCTCGCGGCGCAGCAGCTGCTCGAAGCGGCGCAGCTGCTCGCGGGGAACGCCGTCGCGGCGCGGGTCGTCCTGCGGCAGGTCGGGCTGCGGCTCGGCGCGCAGGCCGAGCGCGCGGCGGATGCGCTGGACGTCGACGCCGATGACCCCGGATCCCTCGCCCTGCCGCCCGAAGGCGGCGATGGCCAGGCGGGCGAGGTCGCGCATCGCCGACTCGCTGCCGTCGCGCAGGGCGGCGGCGATCTGCTGGCGCAGCGCGTCGAGGTCGACGCCTCCGGCGGCGTCGCCGAGCTGCGTGCCGTCGTTCGCGTCGTCGGACTCGCGGACGTCCTCGCGCAGCGCCGCCTCCTCGGCCGCGCGGAAGAAGAAGCGCTCGAAGACGAGCTCGAAGATGCGGCGATCCTCCGGCGACTTGGCGAGCGTCGCCGCCAGCGCCTCGCGGAAGACGTCGGCGTCGGTCCACCCGACGTGCTCGAGCGCCTCGAACGCGTCGAGCAGCGCGCTCGTGCCGACCTGGAGCCCCTCGGCGCGCAGCTCCTCGCCGAGCTCGATGACGCGGCCGGCGAAGCCCTCGTCAGGCACCGAGAGCGCTCTGCAGCTTCACGCCGACGCGCTCGGCGACCAGGTCGAGGTCGGTGCGGTGCTTGACGATCACCGACATCGTGCTGCGGAAGGTCTCGTCGTCGATCTCGCGCGCCCCGAGCAGGAGCAGCGCTCGCGCCCAGTCGATCGACTCCGCGATCGACGGCGGCTTCTTGAGGTCGAGCTCGCGGACCATCCCGATCACCTCGACGAGCTTGCGCGCGATCTGCTCGTCGAGCTCGGGCGCGTGGAGGCGGACGATCTCGAGCTCGTGCTCGAGGTCCGGGTAGTCGAGCCAGAGGTACAGGCAGCGGCGCTTCAGCGCCTCGGTCAGCTCGCGCGTGTTGTTCGAGGTGAGCAGGACGACGGGGTGCGTCGTGGCCTCGATGCGGCCGAGCTCGGGGATCGAGATCTGGAAGTCGGAGAGGACCTCCAGCAGCATCGCCTCGAACTCCTGGTCGGTCTTGTCGATCTCGTCGATCAGCAGGACGACCGGCTCGGGCGACGCGATCGCCGTCATGAGCGGGCGCTCGAGCAGGAACTCGCTGCCGAAGATGTCCTCCTGGACCTCCTGCCAGCCCGTCCCCTGGGCCTCGGCCTGGATGCGCAGCAGCTGCTTGCGGTAGTTCCACTCGTAGAGCGCCTTGGCCTCGTCGAGACCCTCGTAGCACTGCAGGCGGATCAGCTCGCGGCCGAGGTAGCGGCTCAGCGCCTTGGCGAGCTCGGTCTTGCCGACGCCGGCCGGTCCCTCGACGAGCACGGGCTTGCCGAGCATGGTCGCGAGGTAGCCGACGAGCGAGGCCGAGCCGCTCGGCAGGTAGCCGACGGAGCGCAGTCCCTGGTCGACGTCGGCGACGTTGGTGGGGCCGGACATGGGCGACGGATGATAGGACGGGGGAGCGCATGCTCCTCGCCGCCTCCGACATCCCCGCCGCTCCCGTCCTCGTCATCATGGGCATCGGGGTCGTCCTCGCGGCGTTCGGGCACGCCGCGAAGTCGCGCACGCTGATCGTCACCGGGCTGATGATGCTCTTCCTCGCGACGGCCGCGATGGTGGTCGGCGCGTACGTCGCCTACGAGTCCGACCCGACCGAGGACCCGCGGCCGCGCAACGACCCGAAGGTGCCGAACTTCTAGCTAGCGCAGGCGGCGCAGCGCGCGGGCGTGGCGCCTGGCCAGCCGCGCCCGCTGCGCGCGGCAGCGCTTGACCTTCGTGCCGCGCTTGACGCAGCGGCGGTAGGCGGCGCGGCGCTGCTCGGCGTACTGGCACTTGCGCGTCGCGCGGCGACGCGCCGTGTTGCCCCGCACGCGGCTGGCGCGGCCCAGGCAGCGCTGGTAGGCCGTCTGGCGGGAGGAGCTCGTCTGCGTGGCCGGGGCGGGCGCCGTGCCGGTGCCGCCGCCGCCGCCCGTCGTCGTGCCGCCGCCACCGGCGCCGCCGCCGGTTCCGCCGGTCGACGTGCCGCCCGCCGTGCTGCCGGTGCTGGTGGGGGCGGGCGCGGCGCCCTGCGGCGCGCGGGCGTTGATCCAGTCGAAGAGCTTGCTGTCGCCGACACGGGCGTAGACGCCGTAGGAGGCCGGGTAGCCGCAGCCGAACCCGCGCGAGACGACGCCCGCCTGGACGAGCGTGCCGGTCGCGTCGGGCACCATCAGCGGACCGCCCGAGTCGCCCTGGCACGAGTCCTTGCCGCCCTGCGGCTCGCCGGCGCACACGTCGACGTCGGCGTAGAAGTCCCCGCGGACCGGGTCGTCGGCGACGTATGCGGTGTCGCACGTCGCGTCGTCGACCATCGGGACCTGGACCTCCTGGAGCTGGTCGAAGACCTCGTAGGTGAGGACGTCGCCGAAGAAGCGGCTGCCCCAGCCGGTGACCGTCGCCTCCTTGCCCGCGGCCCACAGGCCCTTCTCGGAGGCCGGGTTGGCGACGCGGATCGGCGCGCCCTTCGTCGCCGGACGCGCCAGCGTGACGATGCCGATGTCGCCCTTGAAGTCGGTCGGGTAGCCGGGGTACATCTCGACCTTCGTGGCGCCGATCGTCTCGCCCGCGGCGCGGTCGAAGCGCTTCTGCGTGCCGATCAGGAAGCGGACCGAGGAGGGCGGGACGGTCTCGTACTCGCCGTCGCCGTCGCGGTCGTCCTCGATGCAGTGGGCCGCCGTGAGGATCTTGTCGGGCGCGATCAGGCTGGCGCCGCAGATGAAGCTCCAGCTCGTCTCGCCCGCGAACTGGTACTCGAAGAGCGCCATGTTCCCGTAGGGCCTGGTGGCGTCCTGGCCGCCGACGACGGCGTGCGCGCTGGTGGGCAGCACGACGAGGAGCGAGAAGAGCAGGGTGAGACCGAGGCGGCGCATAACGGCCTGAACGTACCCGGGGGCAAATGCTTGCGAAACTTGGCGGCATGGCCACCACGACCGTGTCGAGCTTCGCCAAGGCGCTGGCGCTCGGCGAGATCCACGAGGACCTCGTCTTCCCGTACCCGATCCCGCGCGGCGAAGAGGCCGACAAGGTGCGGGGCCTCATCGAGGCCTTCCGCTCCTACGCCGAGGAGAACATCGACCCGCTCAAGATCGACGAGAGCGGCGAGATCCCCGACCAGGTCTACCGCGACCTCGGCGACCTCGGGCTGATGGGGCTCTACGTGCCCGAGGAGTACGGCGGCCAGGGGCTCTCGCAGACCGGCTACGCGCGGGTCTTCGAGGCGATCGGGCAGCACGACGGGTCGCTGACGATCGGCATGGGCGTGCACCAGTCGATCGGGTTCAAGGGCATCGCCATGTTCGGCAACGACGAGCAGAAGGCGCGCTTCCTGCCCGACCTGGCGAGGGGGCGCAAGCTCGCGGGCTTCGCGCTGACCGAGCCGAACGCCGGCTCCGACGCCTACAACATCGAGTCGCGCGCAGTGCAGCAGTCCGACGGGTCGTGGGTGCTCAACGGCGAGAAGCGGTGGATCGGCAACGGCTGCCGCGGCGACGTGCTGACGGCGTTCGCGCGCGCCGAGGTCGACGGCAAGGACCGCCACATCGCCCTGATCCTCGAGAAGGGGATGGAGGGCCTCGACCAGGGCGGGCCGCGCTACAAGACGCTCGGGCTGCACGGCAACCACCTCTGCCCGGTGCGGTTCAACGACGTCCGCGTGCCGCCCGAGAACGTGCTCGGCGAGCCGGGCGAGGGCTTCAAGATCGCGATGTCCATCCTCACGAACGGGCGGATCGGGCTCGGGACGGGATCGGTCGGGCTCGCCAAGCGGCTTCTGGATCTCGCGATCGGCCACGTCACCGAGCGCCGGCAGTTCGGCAAGCCGCTCGCGGACTTCGACCTCGTCGAGGACAAGATCGCCTGGATGGTCTCCTACCTCTTCGGCCTCGAGTCGATGGCGTACCTGACGACGGGGCTCATCGACAACGGGATCGAGGACTACTCGCTCGAGTCCGCGATGGCGAAGGTGAGCGGGACGGAGTTCGTCTGGTACCAGGCCAACCGCGCGTTCCAGCTCGCCGGCGGCGAGGCGTACATGCACGGGTCGCCGTACGAGCGGATCCTGCGCGACATCCGGATCTTCCCGATCTTCGAGGGCGCCAACGACGGGCTGCGCTCGTACGTCGCGCTGACCGCTCTGAAGCCGCTGGGGGAGGAGCTGTCCGGGCTCGGCGAGCTCGGGCTCGGCGATCCGATCGGGTCGCTGGGCACGCTGGCCGAGTACGCGTTCGGCCGCGTGCGGCGCGAGGTCGCGCCGGACAGCATCTCCCGCGCGCACGAGTCGCTGTCGGACCTCGCCTCCCCCGTCGGGGACCAGGTCAAGCGGTTCCGGGACACCGGCGAGTCCGTCCTGCGCAAGCACGGCAAGGGGATCGTCAACCAGGGCATGACCCACAAGCGCCTCGCCGACGCGCTCGCCGACATCTACTCCCAGATCGCCGTCCTCTCGCGGGTGACGGCGATCTTCGAGGAGCAGGGCGCCGAGGCCAGCGGCCAGGAACGCTTCATCGCCGAGACCTTCTGCCGCCGCGCCGCCAGCCGCGTCAACAGCCAGCTCGACCAGGTCGAGCGAAACGACGACGACCGGATGCACTCGATAGCCCGCCTCGCCTACAAGCGCGGCGCCTACGGCTACGCGCTCTTCGAAGACTGAGGGCGGGCGTCCGGGCCTACGCCGCGACCGCGGCGGCGCTCCTTCGCGGCGCCGCCGTCGCGGCCCGCCCACCCGCCCGGCCACCGCCGACGGGCCCAGGCCGGTTCGGCAGGGGCGGGCGAGCCGACCATCCCACCCTCCAGACGGACATCGGACTCCGTCCTCAGGTCCAGAGCGTCTGGCGGGCGGGAGGTCGGCCCGCCGCCCACGTCGGCCGCTGCGGTGCCCGCGCCCGTCGGCGTGGGGGTC
>DASVRH010000061.1:0-15104 GCA_036388715.1 Solirubrobacteraceae bacterium
GCGACTCGACGCTCTTCACCCAGGACGCCGGGCACGTGGGCCTGCTGGTGCTCAGCGGCGTCGTCACCGCGGTCCCGCTGATCCTCTTCGGCGCCGCCGCGATCCGCGTGACCCTGACGACGATCGGCGTCCTGCAGTACCTCGCTCCGACGATGCACTTCCTCATCGGCGTCGTGCTCAACGACGAGCCGATGCCGGTCACGCGGCTCTTCGGCTTCGCGCTCGTGTGGGTGGCGCTGGCGATCTTCACCGGCGGCGCCCTGCGGAGCACCCGCGCGGCGCGGCTGAACGCGGTCGAGCCGGCGGTCGCGGGCTAGCGTCCTACTCTCGGTCGGTGCCTCTGACCCGCCGGGAGGATCTCCGCAACGTCGCGATCGTCGCCCACGTCGACCATGGGAAGACGACGCTGGTCGACGCCATGCTCTGGCAGAGCGGCGCGTTCCGCGCCAACCAGGACGTCGCCGAGCGGGTCATGGACTCGATGGACCTGGAGCGCGAGAAGGGCATCACGATCCTCGCGAAGAACACGGCGGTCCGCTACAGCGGCGTGAAGCTGAACATCGTCGACACCCCCGGCCACGCCGACTTCGGCGGCGAGGTCGAGCGCGGGCTCACGATGGTCGACGGCGTCCTGCTGCTGGTCGACGCCAGCGAGGGCCCGCTGCCCCAGACGCGCTTCGTCCTGCGCAAGGCGCTCGAGGCGCGGCTGCCGGTGATTCTCGTCATCAACAAGGTCGACCGCCCGGACGCCCGGATCGCCGAGGTCGTCGACGAGGTCTACGAGCTGTTCCTCGACCTGGGCGCAGACGAGGAGCAGATCGAGTTCCCGATCGTCTACTGCAACGCCAAGGCCGGCCAGGCCTCGCTGACCGAGGGCGTGGAGGGCGAGAGCCTCGCCCCGCTGCTCGACCTGCTCGTCGAGCACATCCCCGCGCCCGAGCACGATCCCGAGCATCCGCTGCAGGCGCACGTCACGAACCTCGACGCGTCACCGTACGTCGGGCGCCTCGCGCTGTGCCGCGTGCGCAACGGCGTCATCCGCAAGGGCCAGCGGATCGCCTGGTGCCGCGCCGACGGGACGGTGGAGAACGCCCAGCTCGGCGAGCTCTACGTCACCGAGGCGCTCGACCGCGTCGAGGCCGCCGAGGCCGGGCCGGGCGAGATCATCGCCGTCGCCGGCATCCCCGAGATCACGATCGGCGAGACGCTCGCCGTCCCCGAGGACCCGCGCCCGCTGCCGGTCATCACCGTCGACGAGCCCTCGCTCTCGATCACGATCGGCATCAACACCTCGCCGCTGGCCGGCCGCGACGGCAACAAGCTCACCGCGCGGCTGGTCAAGTCGCGCCTCGACCAGGAGCTGATCGGCAACGTCTCGCTGCGCGTCCTCCCCACCTCACGGCCGGACGCCTGGGAGGTCCAGGGCCGCGGCGAGCTCCAGCTGGCGGTGCTCGTCGAGCTCATGCGCCGCGAGGGCTTCGAGCTGACCGTCGGCCAGCCGCGCGTCGTCACGCGCGAGGTCGACGGCAAGGTGCACGAGCCGGTCGAGCGCCTGACGGTCGACATCCCCGAGGACTACGTCGGCGTCGTCACCCAGCTGCTCGCGCTGCGCAAGGCGCGGATGGAGCAGATGGTCAACCACGGCACCGGCTGGGTGCGGATGGAGTACCTCGTCCCCGCCCGCGGCCTGATCGGCTTCCGCACGGAGTTCCTCACCGAGACGCGCGGCACCGGGATCCTCCACCACGTGTTCGACCGCTGGGAGCCGTGGGCCGGCGAGCTGATGCTGCGCCCAACCGGCTCGCTGGTCAGCGACCGCCGCGGCACGACGGCCCAGTTCGCGCTCATGAACCTCCAGGAGCGCGGCACGCTGTTCGTCGGCCCGGGCGAGGAGGTCTACGAGGGGATGATCGTCGGCGAGAACGCGCGCAACGACGACCTCGACGTCAACGCCTGCCGCGAGAAGCACCTCACGAACATCCGCTCCTCGACCGCGGACGTGCTCGTGCGCCTCGTGCCGCACCGCAAGCTGTCGCTCGACCAGGCGCTCGAGTTCCTGCGCGAGGACGAGGCGGTCGAGGTCACGCCGTCGGCCGTCCGCCTGCGCAAGGCCGTGCTCGACAAGACGGAGAGGACGAAGGCCGCGCGCAGGGCGCGCGCGGCCGCTGCACCAGTCGGCTAGTGCCGGCTGATGACGTGGTCGACGAGGCCGTACGTCTTGGCCTCCTCGGGATCGAAGAACTTGTCCCGATCCATGTCCTTCTTGATGATCTCCTTGTCCTGGCCCGTGCGCTCGGCGAAGATGTCCTCGAGCTTGGACTGGAGCGTCGCGATCTCGCGCGCCTGGATCTGGATGTCCGCCGACTGGCCCTGGGCGCCGCCCGAGGCCTGGTGGATGAGGATCCGGCTGTTCGGCAGCGCGTAGCGCTTGCCCGCCGCGCCGCCGACGAGCAGCGTGGCGCCCATCGACATGGCGATCCCGTAGCAGATGGTCACCACGTCGGGCTTGATGAACTGCATCGTGTCGTAGATGGCGAAGCCCGCGTACACGGAGCCGCCCGGCGAGTTGATGTAGAGGCTGATGTCCTTGTCCGGGTCGGCGGACTCGAGGTGCAGCAGCTGGGCCACGACGAGGTTGGCGATCTGGTCGTCGATCGGCGAACCGACGAACACGATGCGCTCGTTGAGGAGTCGCGAGTAGATGTCGAACGAGCGCTCACCGCGACTCGACTGCTCGATGACCATGGGGATGAGCGGCAAAAGACTCTCCTGTTGCGCCGGGGGAGCCGACAGCTTATCGACGCGTCTGGCAGCTACCGTTGCTGACATGACCGTCTCCGAGACGCCCCAGCCGGCCGAGCCCGCGACGCCTCTGGCCCCGACACCGTCCCCGGTGCCGCAGCCCCTCGAGCCGCCCACGCCGATGACGCCGCCGCCGTCGCCCGTCCCCCAGCCGGTGACGCCGCCGACGCCGCTCGGCCCGGTCGGGTCGTTCTAGCCAGCGTCGAGACACCGCTCGGCCCGCTCCTCGCCGGCGCCTGCGAGGAGGGCGTCACGCACCTCCTCTGGCGCCGCGATCGGACGGCGGGGCGAGGCGCGGCGCTCATCGACCAGCTCCGCGTCGAGCTGGAGGAGTGGTTCGCGGGCGATCGCGTCGCGTTCGACGTCCCGCTGGCCCCGGCCGGCACGCCCTGGCAGCGGGCGGTCTGGGCGGCGCTCGAAGGGATCCCCTTCGGGGAGACCGTCACCTACACCGAGCTGGCCGCGCGGGCGGGGCGCCCGGGAGCGGCGCGGGCGGCGGGCGCGGCGAACGGCCGCAACCCGATCTCGATCCTCCTCCCGTGCCACCGCGTGGTCGGCACGGGCGGCGCGCTCACCGGCTACGCAGGAGGCGTCGATGCCAAGGCCTGGCTGCTCGCGCACGAGCGAGCCGTGCGTAGCCGAGCGCCATCGCCAGGTTCGACGCCCCCGCGAACCACAGCCCGGCGCGCGCGCCGGGCCGCGTGAAGGCCGGCGAGGCCGACCACAGCACGTCCGTCGCGATCTCCGTCCCGCGCAGCCACGCGAGCGCCCACCAGTCGCGGGGCTCGCCGCGGCGGGCGGCCATGAGGTGCGCGGCGGCGAAGGTCAGCCACACCGGCCCGAGGCGCTGGAAGAGGCGCTCGGCGTCGAAGCTCGGCTCCTCGTGGCCGAGCGCGGCGAGCGTCTTGCGCGGGGCGAGCAGCGCGCCACTGCCGAGGGCGAGGTCGAACGCGATCATCGACCGGTTCTGCAGCTCGAGGTACTCCTCCAGGGTCATGCGCGCAGCGCCTCCAGGATCGTCCGCAGCTCGGCGAGCACGGCCTTCGTCGCCTTGCGCTGGTCGTCGGAGCGGGCGACCATCATCGCCGCCTCGCACATCGCCCCGAAGAGCATGTTGGCCAGCGGGGCGACGGGGCGGCGCGCGAGCTGGCCGTCGTGGATCAGCGCCTCGATGCCCTGGTGCAGCTGGACGAGCGAGTAGCGGCCCTCGACCTCGCGCATGGTCTCCCACCCGAGGACGGACGGCGCGTCGAGCAGCGTGATGCGCTGCACGCCCGGGTCGAGCGACGCCTCGAAGAACGCCTGCGAGCCGGCGAGGAAGCCCTCCCACGCGCCCTTCTTGCGCGCGAACGCCTCGAACTGGACCTGCGCGAGGCGCTGCTGCTCGCGCTCGTAGACGGCGAGGAAGAGGTCGCGCTTGCTGCCGAAGTGGTGGTAGAGCGCGCCCTTCGTGACGCCCGCGCCGCGGACGACGTCCTCGAGCGAGGTCGCGGCATAGCCGTCGGCGGCGAAGAGGCGGCGCGCGACCTCGACGAGCTCGGTCGTCGTCGCGTCGGAGCGCTCCTTCTGGGTGCGGACCGGCATGCGCCGGAAGATACTGCCGGGGTGACGCGCACGACCCTTGGCCTGCTCGCGGCGGACGCGCTCATCTGGCTCGTGTCCGCGATCCCCGTCGGGCTGCTCGGCGCCGCCGTCGGCGAATGGACGGGCGTCGCCGTCGCGCTGGCCGTGTGGACCCTGTCGGCCGTCGTCGTCTTCCTGCGCCCTGTCGTGCGCTGGCTCGCGCGCGTGCTGTTCCGCGCACGCGTCCCGACGGCGGAGGAGCGCGCGCGGCTCGAGCCGGTGTGGGCGCGCGTCTGCGGGCTCGCGCGGGAGGACCTCGGCGACTACGAGCTGCGCGTCGAGGACCGCGACGAGCTCAACGCCACCGCCGGCGGCGCCCGGATCGTGTCGGTGACGACGCTCGCGCTCTCGCTGCCCGACGACGAGCTGGCCGCGGTGCTCGCCCACGAGCTCGGGCATCACCTCGACGACCACCCGATCGCGTCGCTGGTCGGGTGGTGGTTCGCGCTGCCGTCCGTCCTCTTCGACGCGGCGCTCAGGATCTTCGGCCGGATCGCCTGGCTGCTCGCGATCGCGCGGCTGGTGCTGCTGCTGCCGCTCCTCCTCGCCCGCCTGGCCTCGGCCGCGCTGAACCGCACGGCCGAGTACGCCGCCGACCGCCACGCCGCGCGGCTGGGCTTCGGCCCCCCGCTGGTCGGCGTGCTCGAGCGGCTGCTGGCCGCCGGGCACGACGAGGAGGGGGCGGTCGACGCCGGTCCGGCCCGGATGTGGGCGACGCACCCGCCGGTGCGCGACCGGATCGCCCGCCTGCGCGCCTACTCGGCCGAGGCGGCCGCGGCGACGGCGACGATCCCCGCCCCCACCGCCACGCCGCCGGAGAGCAGCGCCCCCGTCCCGGACAGGTAGCCCGCCCGGCGGCCGAGCACGGCGGCCGCGGCGTCGGCCGCGTCGCACGCCGCGGTCAACCGGATGATCCGCCTGCGCGCGTCCCCCTCGGTCTGCAGCGCGGCGACGCCGAGCACGACGTCGCGGATGCCGAACAGCCGCGTCCAGTAGGCGGCCTGCGGGTTGCGCTCGGTGTCGAGCCCGACCATCCGGGCGCTGAGACGCGGCGCGATCCAGCTCTGGCCGCCCACGACGACGCGCATGAGGGCGAAGGTGCGAAGCAAGGGGTTCAACCTCCCAGGAACTCGGTGAGCCGGTCGAGGACTTCCTGCGGCTGCTCCTCGGCGAGGAAGTGGCCGCAGTCGGCGACGGTCTCGTACCGCATGTCGTCGGCGTACCGGCGCCATGAGCCCGGCGTGCCGATGGTCAGCGGGTCGTTCTCGCCGTTGAGGTGCAGCGTCCTGACGCGCAGCCGCATCTCGCCGTGGCGGCGGACGAAGGCGGGCAGCTCGCTCGTGAGGAACGTGCGGTAGCGCAGGCGCGTCGCGCGCGCCGAGCCGGGGCGACGCAGCGGCGACGTGTAGATCTCGATCTCCTCGGGCGTGAAGGACCCGCGGTGACGCCACTCCTTCAGGCACCTGGCCGGCACGCCGAGGCGCTTGGTGGCCACGTCGCCGAGCGGCGAGGCGTTGACGTAGAGGTGCCACGGGCGCGCGTACAGGCGCGGAGGGGCGCCGTCGGCCGCCCAGATGTGCGGGCCGCCGCTGGCCACGAAGCGCTCGATCCGCTCGGGGCGCGCGAGGCAGGCCATGTAGCCCGCGCCCGTGCCCCAGTCGTGGCCCACGAGACGGGTGCGCTCGATGCCGAGCTCGTCGAGCAGGCCGAAGAGGTCGTCGGCGAAGCGGACGAAGCGGTAGTCGTCGTGCGGCGCCTCCGACCACCCGATCCCGCGGATGTCGGGCGCGATGACCCGGTAGCGCTCGCTCAGCGGGCCGAGCAGCTCTCGCCACGCCCACCAGTGCTGGGGCCAGCCGTGCAGCAGCACGAGCGGCTCGCCCTCGCCCGCCTCGGCGTAGTGCAGGCGCACCCCGTCGACGGTCGCGTAGCGATGCTCGACCCCCGCGACGTGCGGCATCGGCAGCGTCGTGACTCCCATGCCGGAGAAACATACAAGCTGCCGGTTTGTGTTGCGTGAGGCGCGTCACGCCGCGCACGGCACCATCGCCGTGCGCGCGCGGGCGGCGGACTGCCGCATCCCGGCGAGGGCGACCGAGCCGAGGACCGCCGGCAGCCACAGCGCGATCGCGCGGTAGGCGAGGACGGCGGGAACCGCGAGGGAGGCGTCGACGCCGAAGGCGACGAGCGCGCCGATCGTGCCGCCGGCGACGAGCCCGGGCAGCGGGATCGTGTTGCCGACCATGCCGGTGAAGTAGGCGAGCACGAGCACGGCGGCGGCGGGCGGGGCGCCGAGGGCCTGGAACGTCGTCCACAGCACGGCGAGGTCGAAGCCCCACCAGGCCAGCGCGCCGAGCAGCCGCGGGTCGGCGTTGCGCGCGAGCGCGAGCGCGCCGCTGACCGACTGGCCGAAGAGGTTGTCGCGGCGGCTGAGGAAGAGCGCGGCGACGATGACGGCGGAGCCGAACGCCGCCGGCGCGAGCATCAGCGCCAGCGGGCCGTCGCCCTCGACGACGCCGGTGGCCAGCGCGAGGCCGGTGACGGCCAGCGCGCCCATGAAGACGGTGTAGACGAGGATCAGGAAGGTCAGCAGCGTCCGCACCGCGTTGGAGGGGGACAGGCCCCGGCGGGCCAGCGCCCACAGCGTCAGGGCGATGCCGCCGAGGCCGGCGGTCGGGAGCAGGCGGGTCGCGGCGGCGCCGGCGAGGCTGATCTCCGTCGCGCCGCGCAGTCCCAGGCCCGGCGCCGAGCGGCCCGCGACGTGCCAGAACAGCGTCGCGTAGCCGGCGAAGGCGAGCGTCTCGAAGGCGACGCCGAGCGCGGCCCAGCGCCAATCGGCACTGGCGGCGCGGTCGAACGCCGACGCGAGCTCGGCGCCGGGCCCCTTCGTGAGGAGGAGCGCGAAGGCCGCCAGCGCGCCGAGGGCGAGCAGGACGGCGGTGCGCCCCTCGATGCGCGGAAGCCACCGGGGGCGGGCGGCGATCGCGTCGGCCGTCTCGCCCTGGGGCTGGGCGGCGGCGAGGAGAGTGTCGAGGGCGGACTGGCCACGCGCCACCACGGCACGGCGGAGGCGCGCGGTGGGCGCGACTCGGGGGGCAGTGGGCTGGGCGAACGTGGCCATGGGAGCATCTTGGGGCGCCGGGGGCCGGGGCACATCGGGGAAGTCCCCCTACCTCGTCCCCCTACTTCGCGGTTGGCGCGCCGTCGGATCAGGGTCATACGCTTGGACCGGTGCGGGGCCGGAAACTCATCGCCGCGGCGACGGCGAGCGTCTGCCTCGCCGCCTGCGGCGCCGACGAGGAGCCGCGGACGCTGGCCCAGTCGAGCCCGGAGGAGGCCCCGGCGCAGGCCCCGGCCGAGACGGTGGAGGCCCGCGAGGAGCCGCGCGACTCCGTCGAGGAGCTCCGACTGGGCCTGGCCGAGGCGCTCGGCCAGACGATCGTCGCCCGCTACACCGGCCCGCGCCCCAGCCGCTCGCTTCTCACCCGCATCCGTCGCGGCCGGGTCGGCGGCGTGATCCTCTTCGCCGACAACGTCCAGCAGCCGCGCTCGGGGATCCGGGCGGCCATCCGCAGCCTGCACCGCGCCGCCCGGGCCGGGAACCGGCCGAAGGTCCTCGTCATGGTCGACCAGGAGGGCGGGCTCGTGAAGCGACTGCCCGGCCCGCCGAGCACCGCCGCGCGCAGCATGCGCGAGCCGTTCGCGCAGGGCGCGGCGACCGGGCGGCTGCTGCGCGGCCTGGGGATCGACGTCGACCTCGCGCCGGTCGCCGACGTCGCGCACCCGGGGTCGTTCATCGGCTCGCGCGCCTTCGCGACCGCCCCGGGGACCACGGCGAGCCGCGCGTGCGCGTTCGCGAAGGGCCTGCTCGGGCAGGACGTCGCCCCCGCGCTGAAGCACTTCCCCGGCCTCGGCTACGCGAAGGTCAACACCGACGAGGCGCCCGCGACGATCGACGTCGCCGCCGCGGCGCTGCGGCGCGACTACGAGCCCTACCGCCGCTGCGGCACGCAGCCGGGGACGCTGGCGATGCTGTCGAGCGCCGTCTACCCGCGCCTGACCGGCGGGGAGCCCGCCGTCCTCTCGAAGAGCGCGTACGCGCGCGAGCTGCCGCGACGCGGCGCGTGGCCGGTGACGATCAGCGACGCGCTGGAGACCCCGGCGCTGGCCGGCGAGCCGACCCCGGCCCGCCGCGCGCTGACCGCCGGCCTGGACCTCCTCCTCTACGCGAACACCGAGGCGGGCTCGGCCCGCGCGTACTCGGTGCTCCTGCGCGACGCGCGCGCCGGCCGCATCCCGCGCGCGAGGATCGAGCAGGCGGCCAAGCGCGTCCTGCGGCTGAAGGCGTTCCTCGCGGGCTAGCGCTCCACCTTCCGGTCGAGTAGCGTCGCGCAATGCGGCTCGTTCTCGCCGTCACGCTCATCGTCCTGCTCGCGCCGGCGAGCGCCGTCGCCCAGGACTCGGACGCCCCGCCGGGCGCGCTGGCCCACTGGCTGCCGACCGAGGACTGGGTCTACCAGCACTGGCTGCCGTTCGACGAGGGCCGGCTCTACCGGCTGCTGCGGGCCGATCGCGGCGCGATCTGGCGCCACCTGCGCGACGACGCGGCGCACGACCTCGAGCAGCTCGCGCGGCGCCGGGGCTTCACGCCGCGCCGCCTCGCCCGCGAGCTGGTCGAGCCGCGCGGCGGCGGCTCGACGCTCGAGCGGCGCGCCTTCCGCGTCCTCACCCAGGGCCACCTCTCGCAGCACATCATCTTCCACTCGCTGCACCAGACGGCGGTGCCGCGCGCCTCGCGGCGGATCTTCGGCACGCCCAACGCGGAGTTCCTCGCGCTGCGCCGCGCCGAGCAGAGCCCGCTCCAGATCGGCCGCCTGCACGGGCGCACGACCGCGCAGATGTACCGCCGCTCGGTCGGCGCGCTGCGCGCGATGGCCCGGCGCGGCGTGCGCGCCGGCGCGCTCAGCCGTGGCCAGGCCAGGCTGCTCCTCGAGCGGCAGGTCCGCCAGATCCCGCGCTGGCTCGGGCAGAGCCGCTACAACGGCCCGCCGCCGACGATCGGGCCGAAGAAGCCGTTGCTGCCGCCGGCCGACTTCGCCAACAACCCGTCGATCTCCGACGACGGGCGCGTCGTCGTGTGGGACGCCTACCGCGCGAAGATCCCCGAGGCGCGCACGCGCGGCGAGATCGTGGTGCGCGGCGCGCACGTCGACGAGGGGACGACGTTCACGGTCGCCGGCCGGCAGGGCGTCGGGCTGCCCCGCTCCGCGTACAACGCCGCGCTGGCCGCCGATGGCGGCGCCGTCGCCTACGAACAGTCCGAGGGCAACCTCAACTTCGCCAAGCGCTACGGCCAGATGAGCGTCAACCTGCGCTCGCTCCCCGGCGCGCGGCCGCTCGGCATCAGCCACCCCGGCGGCGTCGAGGGGCCCGCGACGACGGCCTACAACCCCTCGGTCTCGGCCGACGGCGACCGCGTCGCGTACGAGGTCGGCGACGGCGGGCTGCGGATCGCCGACCGGGCGACCGGGGCGACCCGCCACCTGCGCGGCGGGCTGGTCTTCGAGCCGCGCATCACCGACGACGGGCGCTCCGTCGTCTTCACCGACGTCGCCGGCCGGGTCCGCCGGCGCGACGTCGCCACCGGCGCCTCCACGCTCGTCAGCCGCGGCCCGGCGGGGCCGGCCGACGCCGAGGCGGCCGAGCCCTCCGCCTCCGCCGACGGCAGCGTCGTCGCGTTCACGAGCCGCGCGTCGAACCTCGGTGCGCCGGGCCGCCAGTCGCGCGTCTACGTCCGCGACGGGGACCGCGTCGAGGCCATCAGCGGCGCCGCGACGTTCGCGTTCGACCCCGCGATCAGCCCCGACGGGCGCTTCGTCGCCTACGCCGCGCGCCCCCACGCGCGGGCCGCCCGCCGCGCCCGGATCCTCCTGCACGACCGCCTCACCGCGACGACCACGACGATCAGCCGCGGCGGCTTCGCCTCCGAGCCCGCGCTCTCGGCCGACGGCCGCCGCGTGGTCTTCAGCTCGACCGCCGCCCACCCCACCAAGCCTTCCGGCCTGTCCGGCGTGTTCCTACACGACGTGGACACCGGACGGACGCGCCTGCTCTCCAGCCACGCGCCGGTCGCGCGGCAGACGGCGCCGCCGCGAGACGACCGGCCCCTGCTCTGCCCCCTCGCCCGCGGGCACGCCCTGGCGGCGTGAGACGGCTCCTCGCCACCGCGGTCGCGCTCCTCGCGCTGCCGACGGCCACCGCCCACGCCGAGCCGCGCGCGTTCCAGCTCTTCGGCTACGACTCGCCGCTGCGGCTCACCGACAGCACGCCGACGGTCGCCGACACCGCCTACCTGGCCAACGGCGACACCGTGCTGCTCGGGCCGAACGGGGACGTCCGCCTGCTCGACCCCAAGGGCGCCGTCCGGCCGCTCGCGCAGCTGCCGGGCGACGAGTTCGAGGTCTTCGCCTCCGACGTCGACCTCGCCCCCGACGGGTCGCTGCTCGTCTGCGGCGCGGGCGGCCTGTGGCGGGTCATGCTCGACGGGACGACGACCCGCCTGCGGCGCGGCGCGGGCCCGGAGAGCCCCTCCGGGCGCGTCTGGGCCGCGGACCCGCTGCCCGACGGGACGATCCTGATCGTCGTCGGCAGCCGCGTCATCCGCCTGGCGCCGGACGGGACCGAGACGGTCGTGGCCGGGAACGGCGACGACCAGGACCCGCCGCGCCCCGGGCCCGCGACCGCGGCGGACCTGGCGAACCCGACCGAGGTCGCCGCGACCCCGGACGGCGGGTTCCTCGTCGCTCTCTACGACACGATCTGGGCCGTCGACGGCGCCGGGCAGCTGCGGCCCTTCGCCGAGGGGCTCGAGGAGATCAAGACCATGACCGGGGACCCGGCCGGCGAGGTGCTGGTGGTCTCGAAGAACGGGCTGGTCGCGCTGCGCGGCGGCAGGAAGACCGAGATCGTCCACGGCGACGAGCGCGCGAAGCCGCCGTACTGGCCGGTGTGGTCCGGCGGCCCGCTGCGCCGCGCCTGGCTCGAGCTCTCGGGCGGCGCGACGCGCACGGCCGACGGCGGCTGGCTGGTGGGGACCGACCGCGGGGTCGCGCTGGTCACCAACGCGGCCGAGCGCTCCGAGCGCCTGGCGGTCGCCGTCGAGCCCTCAACGCAGGCGTCGGCCGCGCGCGGCAGCGTGCGCGTCCGCCTCACCCGCCCCGCGACGATCTCGCTGCGCGCCGTGTCGAAGCGGCGCGCCGTCGCGCGTGTCGGCCGGACGCTCGAGGCGGGGACGACGGACGTGCCCCTCCCCCGCCGCCTGCCCTCCGGCATCGTCGAGATATCGATCACCGCGGAGTCCTCCGACGGCGCCGTCGCGTCGCACACCCTCACCGTCCTCGGCACGCGCCTGCTCACCGCGGACGCCGCGGCGCGCTCGCTCACCGCCTTCCGCCAGAGCCAGACCGGCCAGAACGTGGCGAACGCGGGCAACTGCCGGCGCCGCTCGCGGACGACGTTCAGCTGCACGATGCTCGTCGGCGGCGAGGACGGCGGCTTCCGCCGCCGCTACGTCGTCACGCTGCGGCCCGACGGCTGGCTCTACGCGATCGCCGGCCCGGTCCGCCAGCGGATCGAGCTGATCCCGCCGTACGTCGTCAACTAGCGGCGGCCCGCTCCCGGTCGCGCAGGACGCGGCGCAGGATCTTGCCCGACGCCGACTTCGGGATCTCGTCGACCACCTCGATCGCGCGGATCTGCTTGTACGTCGACACGCGGTCGGCGACGAACTGCTGGATCTCCTCCGTCGTCGTGTCGTCGTCGGACAGCACGACGAACGCCTTCGGGATCTCGCCAGCCTCCTCGTCGGGCAGCGGGATCACGGCGGCGTCGGCGACGCCCGGGTGCTCGATCAGCAGCGCCTCGAGCTCGGCCGGCGCGACCTGGAACCCCTTGTACTTGATGAGCTCCTTGACCCGGTCGACGATGGCGAAGTAGCCGTCCTCGTCGACGATCGCGACGTCGCCGGTGCGCAGCCAGCCGTCCTCGACGATCGTCTCGCGGGTCGCCTCGTCGTTGTTGAGGTAGCCCTTCATGACGTTCGGCCCGCGCATCCACAGCTCGCCGCGCTCGCCGTCGGCCGCGTCCTCGCCCGACTCGGCGTCGACGATGCGGCACTCCATGTTCGGCAGCACCGGCCCGATGGTGCCCGGCTTGTGCTTGCCCTTCGGCGCGGTGTGGCTGACGGGCGAGGTCTCGGTCATGCCGTAGCCCTGGATGACCTGGCAGCCGAGCCGCTTCGAGCACGCCTGCTCGAGCTCGGCGCCGAGCGGCGCGGCGCCCGAGAGCACGAGCCGCAGGCTCGAGACGTCGAACTTCTCGACGAGCGGGTGCTTGGCCAGCGCGAGCGCGATCGGCGGCACCACGTACGCGCGGGTGACCTTGCGCTCCTGGATGATCGTCAGGAACTGCTCGAGGTCGAAGCGCGGCATCGTCACCGTCGTCACGCCGGCCTGCAGGCCCATGTTCATGATCACCGTCATGCCGTAGATGTGGAAGAACGGCAGGACGCCGATGACGACCTCGTCGTCCTCCATCTCGAGCGAGGTGCGCGACTGCAGGATGTTCGCGACGAGGTTGCGGTGCGAGAGCATCACGCCCTTCGGCATCCCGGTCGTGCCGCTCGAGTACGGCAGGGCGACGGTGTCCTGCGGGTCGACCTCGACCTGCTCGGCCAGCTCGTCGCCGAGCAGATCGGTGATCGGCGACGCGCCCTCGGTGTCGCCCTCGCCGACGACGAAGACCTCCTCGACGCCGCTTCGCTCCGCGGCCTTGATCGCGTTCTCCGCTCCCTGCGGATACGTGACGAGGAACCGCGCGCCGGCGTCGGAGAGCTGGTGGCAGATCTCGTCGACGTTGTAGACCGGGTTGACGGTCGTCACGGTGCCGCCGGCCCACGCCGTGCCGTGGAAGGCGATCGCGTAGTGCGGCGTGTTGGGCAGCAGGATCGCGAGCGTGTCGCCCTTGCCGAAGCCGCGCGCCTTCAGCCCGCCGGCGAACCGCCTGATCCCGCGCGCGAGGTCCGCGTAGCTGAGCTCGCGGCCGCTCGGGCCGTCGATCAGCGCGGGCTTGTCCCCCAGCTCCTCCGCCCGCTGCAGGACGAACGGCGTGAGCGCGGTCTCGGGGATGGTGACGTCGGGGTACGGGCTCCGGATCGGCATACCTGGGACGCTACACAGCTATGGACCAGATCCCCACCGACATGATCCTCTCCGAGCAGAGCGTTCGCGCCGGCCTCGAGGCGATGCAGCGCATCCACGGGAGGCATCTCGGCGACATGAGCCCGCAGGAGCAGGAGCAGGCCCGCGGGCACTGGCGCGAGCAGGTCGAGCAGGTGCTCGCCGCCGTCCGCGACGTGTTCGTGGCGCCGCCGACCGACGACCGCGGCTACGCGGTGATCACGCTCTCCGACGCGGGCGACGACCGGATCGACGTCGGCGTCGTCTTCCAGCCCGACCTCGAGGAGCTCGGCAACGGCGACGTCGAGGGGACGCCCGCTCAGGTCCTTGCGCTGGCGGCGTTGGAGGCGATCGCCTCCGAGGGCGAGGACCCCGAGGAGGTCTGAAGGAACTCCCGCAGCAGCTCGGCGACCCGGCCGGGCTGGTCCTCTGGCGAGAACGAGTAGCTGTCGGCGATCGTCTCCAGGCGCGACTGCGGCAGCAGGGCGGCGAGGCGCCGGGCGTGGTCGAGCGGGAAGAAGCGGTCGTCGGCCGACCAGGCGATCAACGCGGGCTTCTCGAACCCGGGCAGCTTCGCCGCCGCGTCCTGGGTGTGGCGCGTGGAGATGGCGGCGAGCACCTTGCGCAGGTCGCGCCTGACGCCGGCGTGCTGGAAGTACGGCTCGAGGTAGGCGTCGGAGACCTCGCGCTCGATCGGGCGCTTGCGCAGCCAGCCGAAGGCGAGCGGGAGGTTGCGCGCGGCGCGGATGCGCAGCGGCGCGATGAACGCGGGCACGCCGCCCGGGACGCGAGCGGCGAGCTGGAGGCCGCGGAACATCGGCGGCAGGAAGTTGTCGAACGCGTCGCACGACGTGAGGACGAGCGCGCCGATCCGCTCGGGGTGGTTCGCCGCGACGATCTGGCAGATCGCGCCGCCGGTGTCGTTGCCGACGAGCACGACGTCGTCGAGGCCGAGGGCGTCGAGGAAGTCGGCGACGAGCCGCGCGAGCCCGGGCGGGCTCAGGTCGGCGCCGGGGTTGAGCGGGACGGGATGCCCGCCGAGCGGCCAGTCCGGCACGATCATGCGGAAGCCGTCGAGCTTGGGCGCGACGCGCCGCCAGAGCAGGCCGTTGACGAGGATGCCGTGCACGAAGACGAGCGGCCGGCCCTCGCCGTCGTCGCGGTAGCGCACGGTCCCCTGCGGGAGATCCACCGAGTGCATACGGTGACCATACAGACAGCCTGTATGGAATGTGTGCGCTACGTCCGCTCGACGGGAGGCGGACCGAGGAGCCGCCAGTCGCCCGAGGGCCGGCGCTCGAGCACGCGGCGCGCCGCCAGCGTCCGGAGGGAGCGCGTCACCGACGGGCGCTGCGCGAACACGAGCTCCGCGAGCAGCCCGTGGGAAAGGCGCAGCGGCACCACGACGCCCCCGCCCGAGACGTGCCCGAAGCGATCGGCCAG
>DASVRH010000062.1:0-3627 GCA_036388715.1 Solirubrobacteraceae bacterium
CCCGACTTCGTCGTCGACGTGACCGGCGTCGTCGTCGCGCTCGGCGGCGTCGCGGGGTGGCTGCTCGTCCCCCGGCAGTCACAGCGCCGCGTGGCGCTGCCCGCCGCCCTCTTCGGCCTCGCCGTCGTCGCCTTCCTCGCCTACGGCGTCGCCGGACTGACGCTCTACGCCCGGTTCCTCCTGCCCGCGGCGGCGGCGCTGGCCGTGCTGTGCGCCGCGGCGGCGACAGGGTGGGAGGCGCCGCGCAGCCTCGACGCTCCCCGCCGCGCCGCGGCGATCGCCGTCGCCGCCGCCGTCGCCGTCTCCCTCCCCTTCACCGTCGCCGACCTCGCCGACGTCCGCGCCAAGAGCGCCGAGCGCGCGCGGCTCGAGGCAAGGCTGCAGGACCTCTTCGAAGCGCACCCACCGGGCTGCGACGTCGTCTACGCCCCCTCGTACCGGATCGTCCCGCGGCTGATGCACCGGCTCGACCTCCCCGGCGACCGCTTCACCGAGCACCCGCCCCGCGGCCGCCCCGCCCTCCACGTCATCCCCCGCGGCCGCGACTTCGTCGTCGAGCAGCTCGAGGACGACCCGGTCCCGCCCGAGGCCCGCAGGCCACCGACGACCGCCAGGACCGTCGCGGCCGACGACGACTGGCTGCTCGGCGCGGACTGCTGACGAACGGGGCAGAATGCCCACCGTGGAAGCGGACGTCGAAGTCGCCATCGTCGGCGGGGGGTTCTCCGGCATCGGCGCCGCCATCGCGCTGCGGCGCGCTGGGATCGAGGACTTCGTCCTGCTCGAGTCCGGCGACGGCGTCGGCGGCGCGTGGCACTGGAACCGCTATCCCGGCGTCGCCGTCGACATCCCCTCCTTCAGCTACCAGTTCTCCTTCCGCCAGCGGCCGGACTGGTCGCGCGTCTACGCCCCGGGCGGAGAGCTGCGCGACTACGCGCGCGACTGCGTCGAGCACTTCGGCCTGCAGGACCGCATCCGCCTGAGCACGACCGTCGACGGCGCGACGTGGGACGACGAGAAGCACGTCTGGACCCTCCGCTTCCGCGAGGGCGGCGGGCTCAGCGCGCGGCACGTCATCGGCGCCACCGGCGTCTTCACGAGCCCGAAGCCGCCGGAGATCCCCGGCGTCGAGGACTTCGCCGGCACGACGATGCACACCGCGCGCTGGGACCACGACGTCGACCTGCGCGGCAAGCGCGTCGCGCTGATCGGCACCGGCGCCTCGGCGGTCCAGGTCGTGCCGTCGATCGCCAAGGACGTCGAGTCGCTGACCGTCTTCCAGCGCACGCCGATCTGGTGCCTGCCGAAGCTCGACGGCCCGCTGCCGAAGCTGCTGCGTACGGCCTTCCGCCGGGTCCCGGGCGTGCAGCGCGCGGTGCGACTCGTCTCGCAGGCGTACATCGAGCTGACCTTCCCCATCGCCGCGCACTACGCCAAGGCGGTGCCGGTCGCCGCGGCGACGAAGCCGCTCGCCCTCCACCACCTGGAGCGCCAGGTCAAGGACCCGGAGACGCGCCGCAAGCTCACGCCGGACTACGACCTCGGGTGCAAGCGGCCGGGCTTCTCGAACGACTACCTGCGCACGTTCAACCGCGCGAACGTCGAGCTCGAGACCGCGCCGATCGTCTCCGTCACGAAGGACTCGATCGTGACCGGCGAGGGCGCGCGCGGCCCGTTCGACGTCCTGATCCTCGCCACCGGCTTCAAGGTCTTCGAGCCGGGGAACATGCCGGCATTCCCGGTGCGCGGGGTGGGCGGGACCGACCTCGAGCGGTTCTGGGCCGAGAACCGCTACCAGGCCTACGAGGGCGTGAGCGTCCCGGGCTTCCCCAACCTCTACACGATCCTCGGCCCGTACGGCTACAACGGCAGCTCGTACTTCACGCTCATCGAGAACCAGTCGCGCCACATCGTCCGCTGCCTGAACCGGGCCCGCGAGCTCGGCGCGACGCGGATCGAGGTGACGGCGGAGGCCAACGCGCGGTACTTCAGGGAGGTCCTCGGCCGCCGCCACCGCCAGGTCTTCTTCCAGGGCACCTGCGGCACCGCGAACTCGTACTACTTCGACGCCCACGGCGACGTGCCGTTCCGCCCCTCGACGACGCTCGAGGCCCGCTGGCGCAGCGCGCGCTTCGACCTCGGCGACTACACGTTCACGGCGCCGTCGCCGCGCTCGCCGGATCGATCAGCACCTTCGCGTGCCGCTCCGGATCCCCGAGTGCGCTGAACGCCGCGTCGACGCCCTCCAGCCCGACCGAGCCCGTGATGATCGGCCGCGGGTCGACCTCGCCCTCGGCCAGCATGTGCAGCGTGTCGCGGAACTCGAGCGGCGTGTAGCCGATCACGAACCGCAGGTCGAGCTCCTTGTTGATCGCCAGCGCGGGCGTGAACGTGTCCGGCCCGACGCAGACGCCGACCACGACGACGCGCGACATCAGCGGCGCCCCGTCGACGATCGAGTCGATGACGCCGGGCACGCCGACGCACTCGAAGACGACGGGGAACTTGGGGCCCGCGCCCAGCCTCTCGCCGAGCCGCCACGCGTGCCACCACCCGAAGGGCAGCCGTCCGAGCTTCTCGCGCGTGGAGACGACGAGCTCGAGCGCGCCCGGCATGTCGGTCAGCTGGCCCTTCTGCGCGGCGGCCTCGTACGGCGAGCCCTCGGCGGGATCGACCACGATGTCGGCGCCGCACGCCTTCGCCAGCGCGCGGCGGCCCGGGGAGAAGTCGCTGGCGACGACGGTCCGCACGCCCTGCGCCTTGAGCATCAGGATGACCCCGAGCCCGACCGGCCCGCACCCGATGACCACCGCGGGCTGACGCCTGCCGACCTCGCCGCGGCGCACCGCGTGCAGCGCGACCGCCATCGGCTCGGTCAGCGCGGCGACGTCGCTCTCGAGGCCGTTGGGGACCGGCATCATCAGCGACTCCTGCACGACGAGCTGCTCGGCGTAGGCGCCCGGCGCGTGCGGCGACAGCCCGACGGTGTCGACGCCGCGCGGCCCGCGGATGAGCGGCAGCGCGACGACGGGCGTCCCGGTCGGCACGTCCCGCGCGCAGCCCGGCCCGTACTCCGCGACCTCGCCGGCGAACTCGTGGCCGAGGACGATCGCGTCCGTCGAGCGGCCGAAGCGGTCGTAGCCCATCCGGTCGGCCAGCGTCGCCCACTCGTCGATCCCGTGCCGCGCGTGCAGGTCCGAGCCGCAGATCCCGCAGCGCAGCACCTTCAGCCGCACCTGCCCCGAGACGGGCGTCGGCTCCGGCAGGTCGACGACCTCCAGCTCGGCGTTCTGGCAGGCGACCGCCCTCATGGCGCGGACGCTATCGCCGCAGCTTGATCCGCGGCAGGCGCTTCGGCGTCGAGTTGCCGGCCAGGTCGGTGGCGAGCACCGAGATGCCGACGGAGACGCGCTTCTTGCGCCGCAGCGCGCGGCGTGCCGCCTTGAGGACGCTGCTCGGCAGCGTCACGCGCAGCTCGACGCCGCCGCCCGCGACGTCCACGGTGGCGCGGGCGCGGCCGAGGGCGTGACGCGTGCCGGCGATCTCCGCGAAGCCGGTCGCGTACAGCTCGGCGGCCTCGCTGACGGTGGCGACCACGAGCACGCTGCCGCCGCGCCCCAGGCGCTG
>DASVRH010000063.1:0-9206 GCA_036388715.1 Solirubrobacteraceae bacterium
GGTCGGTGCCGTCCAGCAGCCCCTCGACCTCGTAGACCTGGCGCTCGGCCACCTTCAGCGCCGAGACGATCTGCTCGCGCAGCGCGTCGGACATCCCCGTGTCGATCTCGACGCGGATCGCCTCGCCGAAGCGCCGGCGCCGCAGCTCGGCCTCGACCGCCTCGAGCAGGTCGTCGGCCTCGTCGTCGACCTCGAGGTCGCCGTCGCGCGTCACGCGGAAGACGCCGTGGTCGAGGACCTCCATCCCCGGGAAGAGCGCGTCGAGGTGAGTGGCCATGACGTCCTCGAGCGGGACGTAGACGCGCTCGCCCTCGTCACCGACGTCGACGAAGCGCGCGAGCATCTCCTTCGGCACCTTCACGCGCGCGAACGTCCTGTGCTGGGTCTGCGGGTCGCGCAGCAGGACGGCGAGCGACAGCGACAGGTTGGAGATGTACGGGAACGGGCGCCCGAGCCCGACGGCCAGCGGCGTCAGCACGGGGAAGATCTGGCGGCGGAAGCGGGCGTCGAGGCCCTCGCGCGCGTCGTCGTCGACCTCGTCGCAGCGCACGATCCTGATCCCGTGACGATCGAGCGCGGGCCGCAGCTCGTCGCGCACGCAGCGCGCGTGGCGCTCGTACTGCTCGAGCACGCGCTCGCGGATGGCGGCGAGCACCTGCGCCGGCGTCCGCCCGTCGGCGCCCGGCTCGGTCAGCCCGGCCTCGATCTGGTCGTGCACGCCGGCCACGCGGACCATGAAGAACTCGTCGAGGTTCGACGTCCAGATCGCCGCGAACTTCACGCGCTCCATCAGCGGCACGCCGTCGTCCTCGGCCAGCTCGAGCACGCGGCCGTTGAAGTCGAGCCACGACAGCTCGCGGTTCGTGTACAGCTCGCTGGAGCGGAGGTCCTGCGCGGGTGTCGTCTCGATCGTCACGACGTCCCCACGGTCGTACCCCACAGGGCGAGGAAGCGGTCGAACAGCACCCGCCGCCTGTCGCGCAGGCACTCGGCGAGCGCGCCGTCGACCTGGGGCAGGAGCACGTCGCAGTCGTGGATGTCACCGAGCACGTCCTGGAGCTCCTTGGCCTGACGGCGCGCCTCGCGGCCGAACGGGCCGAAGCAGTCCTCGGTGAGCTCGAGGACGTAGCGCAGGCGCTTGGCCGCGATCCGCATGTCGTGCAGCGCCTCGACCTCCTCGGGGTCGAGCGCGCACGGGACGAACCCGAGCAGCTCACCGAGCCGGACCCCGACGATGCGCTGCGCGTTCTCGGCGAGCGGGGCGTCGCAGTCGAGCCCCTTGACCTTGCGCGCCTTCACCGCGCCTTCTCCACAAGGCGCTCGAGCCGGCCGCGAAGGTCGCGCTCCTCGGCGCGCCGCAGCGCCGCGACGAGCACTTCGTTTCCCTCGGCCTGGCGCGCGCGCAGCGTCGCGACGAAGGGGTCCTCGCCGAACCCGAGCCCGGTGAGCAGCTCGATCTGCACGTCGGGGTCGCGGCGCTCGCCGAGCGCGTCGGCCAGCGCCTTGACGTCGCGCAGGACGGCCCGGTGACGCTTGCGGGGGAAGCAGGCGGCGAAGATCTCGAGGACCGCGCGCAGGCGGCGCGTCGCGACGCGCATGTCGTGGACGCGCTCGATGTCGGAGGTGTCGAGCACGCCGGCCGAGTGCTCCCACAGCTCCCGCGCGCGGACGGCCACGGTGAGCGCCGCCGCCTCGGCGAACGGCATGTCAGGCGTGATGGCGACGGGCGCGGCCTTGGCCACTACGCGGCCTTCCGGTTCAGGGCCTCGAGGATGACGCCCTCGCGAAGGCCGCCGCGGCCGATGCGCAGCGGCGTGCCGAGCAGCTTCGAGGCCTCCTCGAGGATCAGCATCCCGGCGGGCAGGAGCTTCACGCGCTCGACGTCCAGCTCGAACTCGCGCGCGACCTGCGCCGCGGGCATCGAGGACAGCACGCGCAGGCCGCGCTCGAGGGAGTCGGGGTCGAGGACGCTGCCGACGAGCCGGCGCAGCGACCCGGCGCTGCCCCCCACGGCGTAGGCGACCGGCGGCCGCGGCGCGTCGCCGCCCTCGAACGCCCCCGCCGCGTGCTGGCGGACCTTGAGCAGCTCGGCGGCCGCCGGCGGGTCGGAGCGCAGGTAGGCCTCGGCGAGGAAGCCGGACCCGACGCGGAAGGACTCGCTGAACGCCACCCCGTCGGCCATCGTCCCCACGACGACCTCGGTCGAGCCGCCGCCGACGTCCACGACGCCCACGGCCCCGGTCGGCAGGTGGCCGAGCGTGCGCGTGGCGCCGGCGAAGGCCAGTCGCGCCTCCTCGTCGCCGCTGAGGATCTCGACCCGCAGGCCGGTCGCGGTCTCGATCGCCTCGACGAGCTGGTCGCGGTTGAGCGTGTCGCGCAGCGCCGCGGTCCCGACCGCGCGGATGTGCGCGCAGCCGCACTCGCGGGCCAGGCGGACCTGGGTCGCGACCGCCTCGGTGATCGCCGCGATCCGCTCGGGCGAGACCTCGTTCTTCCCGCGCAGGCGCGTGTACGCCCGCTGCTGCATGACTTCGCGTAGGGTCCCGTCGGCGGCGTCGGCGACCAACAACCGGGTCGTGTTCGACCCGATGTCGATGCACGCGCAGAGCACATGCGTACTGTACGGGCGGACGTGCAAGCACCGGCGATCCTGGTCCGAGACCTTCACAAGACGTACACCTCGATCGAGGCCGTCCGCGGCATCGACTTCGAGGTCGCGCGGGGCGAGGTCTTCGGGCTCCTGGGCCCCAACGGGGCGGGCAAGACCACGACGGTCGAGATCCTCGAGGGCTACCGCGAGCGGACCTCGGGCATCGTCTCCGTGCTCGGCCACGACCCGGGCCGGCGGCCGCGCGCGCTGCGCGAGGCGGTCGGGATCGTGCTCCAGGGCGGCGGCATGTACCGCCACGTCACGGTCCGCGAGGTGCTGGAGCACTGGGCCCGCCTGTACCCGCGGCCGCGCGACGTCGACGAGGTCATCGAGCTCGCCGGCCTGCGCGGCAAGGAGCACGAGCGCACGCGCCGCCTCTCGGGTGGGCAGCTGCGGCGGCTCGACTTCGCGCTGGCGCTCGTCGGCGACCCCGAGCTGGTCTTCCTCGACGAGCCGACGACGGGGTTCGACCCGGCGGCGCGCCGGGCCGCGTGGCAGACCGTCCGCTCGCTGGCCGACCTCGGCAAGACGATCCTGCTGACGACGCACTACCTCGACGAGGCGCAGGCGCTGTGCGACCGCGTCGCGATCATGAAGGACGGGCGGATCCTGCGGATCGGCGCGCCCTCGGAGCTCGGCGTCGGCGGCGTGTACCGCGTGGCGTGGCGCGACGAGACCGGCGAGATGGTCGCGCGCGAGACCGAGGACCCCACCGGGCTGCTGCACCAGCTGACGTCCTCCGCGCTCGCCCGCGGCGAGCCGCTGCGCGACATCGCCGTCACGCGGCCGTCGCTGGAGGACGTCTACCTCGACCTGACCGAGGACGCGGCGGAGGGCGCGGGCCATGCTTGAGCTCGCCTGGCACCAGTACCGCCTCGAGCGCCGGATGTTCTGGCGCAACCCGAGCGCGGCGTTCTTCAACTTCGTCCTGCCGCTGCTCTTCCTGGCGCTGTTCGGCGCGATCTTCGCTGGCGACCAGGAGAACCTCGACGTGCTCGTGCCCGGCATCGCCGGGATGTCGATCGTCTCGACGACGTTCGTCGCGCTGGCCTACCAGCTCGTGTTCCTGCGCGAGGAGGGCGTGCTGAAGCGCCTGCGCGGGACGCCGCTGCCCGCCGGCGCCTACCTCGGCGCCGTGGGCGCCCACGCCGTCACGAACGCGGCGATCCAGCTGGGGATCGTCGTCGTCGCGGGCCGCGTGCTGTTCGACGTCGGCTGGCCGGGCGACTGGCTCCAGCTCGCGGTCTTCGCCGTCGCGGGCGTCGCGTGCTTCGCCCTGCTCGGCGCGGCGCTCGCCCACGCGATCCCGAACTTCGAGTCGACGGCCGCGTACGTCAACGCCGCGTTCCTGCCGCTGATCGCGATCAGCGGCGTCTTCTACGACGCGGCCGACGCGCCGTCGTTCCTGCGCGACATCGCCGAGGCGCTGCCGCTCGTCCACGTCATCGACGGCCTCTCCGGCGCCATGGTCACCGGCGAGGACGCGTGGTCGGGGCTCATCGTCGTCGGGCTCTGGCTCGTGGCGGGCGCCGTGCTCGCCGTGCGCGGGTTCCGGTGGGAGGCACGGCGATGACCGCCGCCGGCGAGCCGCTGCGCGTCGTGCTGGCCGACGACCACGCGGTCGTCCGCTCCGGGCTGAAGCTGCTGCTCGCCCAGGCGGGGATGGAGGTGGTCGCCGAGGCGGGCGACGTCGAGACGGCGCTGCGCTACGTGCTCGGCCACAAGCCCGACGTGCTCGTCCTCGACCTCAACATGCCGGGCGAGCCGAGCCTGCCCGCGATCCCCAAGTTCCTCGAGCACTCCCCGAACACGCACGTCGTCGTGCTCACCATGCAGCAGGAGCCCGAGTTCGCCCGCGAGGCGCTCCAGGGCGGGGCGACCGGCTACGTGCTCAAGGAGGCGGCCGACACCGAGCTGGTGCAGGCGATCGAGGCGGCGCGCGAGGGGCGCACGTACGTGAACCCGTCGCTCGGCGCGCGGCTGGCGACCGCGCCCGCCAAGCCCTCCGGCCCGCCGGACGACCTCAGCGAGCGCGAGGTGGAGATCCTGCGGCTGATCGCGCTCGGCCACACGAACGCCGAGATCGCGCAGCAGCTCTACCTCTCGGTGCGGACCGTCGAGACGCACCGCGCCCACATCCAGCAGAAGACGCGCAGGACGACCCGCGCCGAGCTCGTCAAGTACGCGCTCGAGCACGGGATGGTCGAGACGGGCTGATGCGCGTCCTCATCGCCGGCGGCGGCGTGGCGGGCCTCGAGGCCGCCCTGGCCCTGCGCGACCTCGCCGGCGACAGGGTGTCGGTCATGGTCCTCGCGCCCGAGGACAGCTTCGAGGTCCGCGCGCTGTCGGTGCGCGACCCGTTCGGCGCGCCGCGGGCCCACCGCCACGCGCTCGACGCGATCGCCGCGGACGCCGGCTTCGAGCTGCGCCGCACCACGCTGGCCTCCGTCGAGCCGGAGCGCCACCTCGCCCTCGGCGCCGACGGCGGGCAGTTCGACTACGACGCGCTGCTCGTCGCGATCGGCGCACGGCAGGTCGCGGCGCTCCCCCGCACCGTGACCTTCACCGGGCCCGGCTCCGCCGACGAGGTGGCCGGCGTCCTGCAGGACATGGAGGAGGGCTATGCGCGGCGGATCGCGTTCGTCGCCCCGGCGGGCGCGACATGGCCGCTGCCGCTCTACGAGCTGGCGCTGATGACGGCCGAGCGCGCCGCGTCGCTCGGCCTCGACGACGTCGGCATCACCGTCGTCACGCCCGAGCACGAGCCGCTCGAGCTGTTCGGGCCCGAGGCGAGCGCCGCCGTCGCCGAGCTGCTGCGCGAGCGCGGCATCGTCGCGCTGACCGGGACGTTCGTGGACCCCGGCGCGCACGCCCCGGCGCTGGGCGCCGGCCCGGGCGAGCGGCGGATCGCCGTCGACCGCGTCGTCTCGCTGCCGGTGCTCGAGGGCCCGGCGATCCCCGGCCTGCCCGCCGACGCCGCCGGCTTCCACCCCGTCGACGCCCAGTGCCGCGTGAGCGGCGTCGACGACGTGTGGGCCGCGGGCGACGGCACGACGTTCCCCGTCAAGCAGGGCGGCATCGCGGCCCAGCAGGCCGACGCCGCCGCGTACGACATCGCCGCGCGCGCGGGGGCGGACGTCGAGCCGCACCCCTTCCGGCCCGTCCTGCGCGGGGTGCTGCTGACCGGCGCGGGCCCGCGCTGGATGAAGCACGCGGTCTCCGGCGCCGGCGACCCGTCGGTCGTCGCCGAGCACGCGCTGTGGTGGCCGCCGAGCAAGGTGGCGGGCCGCTACCTGGCCCCGTACCTCGCCGAACGCGAGGAGCACCCGCTGGAGACCCCGCCCGCCGACGCCGGGGTGGAGGTCGACGTCGACCTGAGCGCCAGGCCGCCCGGCGCGCCGCGCTCGCGTCGCCGCGCCGTGCTCGGCGACGGGCCGGAGGGCGCGCTCGAGCTGCTGGCCTACGACGAGTGATCACGCTCCTCTACGACGTCCACGGCAACCTGCCCGCGCTCGATGCGGTGATCGCGGACGCGCGGGCGGAGGGCGCCGCGAGCTGCGTGGTCGGCGGCGACGTCGCCCTGTTCGGCGCGTTCCCGGCCGAGACGGTCGCGCGGCTGCGCGAGCTGCGCAACGCGCGCTGGCTGCGCGGCAACGGCGAGCGCTGGACCGCCGCGCCGGCCGAGGCGCCCGACGACCCCGTCGTGCAGGGCGCGATCGCCGCCGCCCGCGAGTCGCTGGGCGCCGAGCTCGTGCTCGAGCTGGGCCACCTGCCCGAGAGCGTGGCCCTCGGGACCGACACGCGGGCCTGGCACGGCTCGCCGGCGGGCGACGTACTGTCCTTCCTCCCCGACCCCGAGCAGGGCGACGCCGAGATGCTCGTCGGTGTCAGCGAGCGGCGCCTGATCTTCGGCCACACGCACCTGCCGTTCCGGCGCTTTCATGAGGAGATCGAGCTCGTCAACCCGGGCTCGGTCGGGATGCCGTTCGACGGCGACCGCCGCGCGGCCTACGCGCTGCTGCACCCCGACGGGCGCGTGGAGCACCGGCGCGTCGAGTACCCGGTCGATGCCACCATCTCCGCGCTGTGGGAGCGCTTCGAGGGGACATGGGTCGAGACCGTCGCCGGGCGCCTCGAGCGCGCGTCGTTCTGAGCCTGGTCGCCGCGGCCGTCTGCCCGGCCACGGCCCAGGCCGCGCCCGACTGCCCGGAGAAGGTGGAGTCGCGCGCGCTCGTCCAGGGCGCGGGCACGCTCGAGTCCGCCATCATCGACCCGCGCGGGCCGCTGTGGTTCACGAACGAGTCGAGCCTGCTGCGCCTCGACCGCCCGGGCGCGGAGCCGCAGGTGGTGGCGGAGTTCGAGAAGCCGGGCGGGCTGGCGTTCGACGCCGCCGGCAACATCGTCGCCGGCTCCGGTAACTCGCTCCAGAACGGCGCCATGGGCGACGCGACGGGCCCGGCGGAGCTGGTGCGGGTCGATCCCCTCACCGGGAAGACCGAGGTCTACGCCACCGGGCTCTCGATGGGCAACGGCGTGGTCCGCGCCCCGGACGGCGCCTATCTCGCCTCGAACGCCGGCGGCTTCAACATCGACCGGGTCGTCGACGGCGAGACCCAGCGCGGCTGGGCCCGCGTGCAGTCCGGCAACGGCCTGACCATCGACAGCGGCGGTCGCTGGCTCTACGCGGCGCAGACCTTCAAGCCCGCCGCGATCCAGCAGGTCGACCTCGGCGACCCGTCGCGGGTGACGCCGTACGTCGAGGCGGCGCCCGACGACGCCCAGGCGGGGCTCGACGGCATGGACCGCGACGCCGCCGATCGACTGTTCGTCGCCGCCAACGCCGCCGGCGAGGTCTGGCGCGTGGCCGGCGCCCCGCCCGAGATCTGCGTCGTGCTGCGCGGGCTGCCCGCCTTCCCGGACGGCCCGAGCGCGGTCGCCGTCGGCGAGCCGGGCACCCCGTTCCCGCCCGAGAACCTCTACGTCGTCGCCTTCGACGGGACGGTGACCGAGATCGCCGGGGCCGCGACCGCGCCGCGCCCCGGGGGCTCCGGCGGAGGCGGGAACGGCGACGGAGGCGGTGGCGGTGGCCAGGGCCGCGGGCCCGAGGGGCGGCCGGGCGCGGGCTCGCCCGGCGGCGGCGCGACGACCTCGCGCGTCCTCGCCGTCCGCCTGCGCGTCACGCCGCGCCGCGTGCGCGCCCGGCGCCGCGCGCGTCTGCGCATCGTCGTCGAGTTCTTCGCCGACAACGGCTGGCAGCGGGCGTCCCGCGCGCGGGTGCGCGTCGGGCGCCGGACGCTCCGCGCGTCGCGCACCGGCACGCTGCGCGTCAGGCGGCGCTTCCGCCGGCCCGGGCGGGTGCGGCTGCGAGCGACGTACGCCGGGCTGCGGAGCGCGGTGGTGGTCGTGAGGGTGCGACGGCGTTAAGCCGCGCGCGGCCGCGTCGCCGCGAGCTCGAAGCGCGCCCCGCCGGCGCGCTTGGCCACGTACATCGCGGCGTCGGCGGCGCGGACGAGCGCGTCGGGCTCCTCCGTCCCGTCGGAGGCGATCGCCACGCCGACGCTCACGGCGCCGGGCACCTCGTCGACGACGCGCGCGGCGATGCCGCGCGCCTCCTCGATCCCCGCCACGTCCTCGCACAGGACGACGAACTCGTCGCCGCCCAGGCGCGCCGCGGTGTCACCACCGCGCAGGACGCCGCGCAGGCGGTCGGCGACCTCGACGAGGAACTGGTCGCCGGCGGCGTGGCCGAACGTGTCGTTGATCGCCTTGAACCCGTCGAGGTCGAGGAAGAGCACGGCGAGGCAGGTCTGGGTGCGGCGCAGGCGGCTCAGGGCCAGCCGCAGCCGGTCGGAGAGCAGCGCGCGGTTGGGCAACCCGGTCAACGGATCGTGGAGGGCCTTCTGCGCCAGGCTCGCCTCGATCAGCTTGCGCTCGACGGCGTGGCGGAGGGTCCGCGCGAGCGCCTCGGGGCCGAGCCCGTCCTTCACGACGACGTCCTCGGCGCCCGCCCGGAGCGCCGCGAGCGCGAGCTCGTCGTCGCCCTCGGCAGCCAGCACGACGACCGGGCGGTCGAGCGCCGCGGGACGCACGCGATCGAGCGTCTCCAGGCCGTCTACGAGGACGCAGTCGATGCCACCGCCCAGCAGCCGATCGACGGCCGCGTCGGCGTCGGGCACGGTCTCGACCGCGAAGCTCGCGGGCCGCACGCCGGGGCCGGGCTCGACGATCAGCACCCTCATCCGGCCATGTTCCCAGGAGCGGCAGCCCGCCAGGCCATTGGTCAAGGCTCTTTGGACGAATGTCCTACGAGCCGGTGCTACGTTCGCGCCGTGGCCGAAGACGAGGTCCCCATCGACGTCGTCCTCAGCGCCGGTGACCTCGACCCGGCGGTCGTCGCGGTGCGCGAGCTGGTGCACCGGGCGAACGCGATCGACGTGCAGGCGCTCGTCGACCGCGGCCCCGACCGCCCCGCCGCGCACATCTCGTGCGGGCGCATGCAGCCGATCGAGGTCACCGACGACGGGCGGACCGTCCACCTCCCCCACACCGCCGAGCT
>DASVRH010000064.1:0-11523 GCA_036388715.1 Solirubrobacteraceae bacterium
GTGACCGCCTGGGTCTTCGAGATCTTCTTGGACTCCAGCCGCTCGCGCTCGAGCATGTTGTAGAAGTCCATGTTGCCGCCGACGTTGAGCTGCGACGTGCGCAGCATCTTCACGCCGCGCTCGTGGAAGAGGCGGGCGAGCGTGCGGTGCACGATGGTGGCGCCCACCTGCGACTTGATGTCGTCGCCGACGATCGGCAGCTTCTTCTTGGCGAAGCGGTCGTTCCAGTAGTTCTCGCTGGCGATGAACACCGGGATGCAGTTCACGAAGCCGCAGCCGGCCTCGAGGATCTGCTCGACGTACCACTTGGTCGCCTGCTCGGAGCCGACCGGGAGGTAGGAGACGACGACGTCCGTCTTGGTCTCCTTGAGGATCCCGACGATGTCGCTGGTCTCGCCCGGCGCCTTCGTGATCTTCTGCTTGAGGTACTTGCCGAGGCCGTCGTGCGTCATGCCCCGGTGGACCTTCACGCCGAGCTTCTCCGGCACCTTGTCGGTGAAGCGCATCGTGTTGTTCTGGCCCGACCAGATCGCCTCGCCGAGGTCCTTGCCGACCTTGTCGGCGTCGATGTCGAACGCCGCGGTGAACTCGATGTCGCGGACGTGGTAGCCGCCGAGGTCGACGTGCATCAGCCCGGGGACGGGCTGGTCGGGATCGGCGTCCCGGTAGTGGTGCACGCCCTGGACGAACGCGGACGCGCAGTTGCCGACGCCGATGATGGCGACCCGGACCTTCTCCTGCTGGCGCCCGGCGCCGTTCGAATGCGCGCCGTTGGTGGTGCTCACGTTTCTTCTTGCCTCCTGGTCAACAAGCTCGGGGCGAAGAACCCCGGCGGCCCGTCGGGGTTACGTCCCCTTGAGGGCCTGGCGCACGTGGAAGATGCGCTGGAAGACGGTCACGATGCTCAACACGGCCAGGACGTACACGGCCGGCTCGAGCAGCTCGAAGTCACCCAGTGAAGCACCTTTGGCGAAGAGCAGCCCGATCGACAGGATCACGACCCTGACCGCACGGGGCGCGATTCCCACGTCTCCTGTTACCCCGAGAGCCTCCGCGCGAGCCCGGGTGTAGGAAACCATCACCGACGCCAGCACCGCGATGACCGTCGCGGCCACCGCGAACTCGTCGCCCGCGTCGGCGAACTGCGCGGCGACGGCGGCGAGGACGATCCCCTCGCTGACGCGGTCGAGCGTCGAGTCGAGGAAGGCGCCGAACTGCGAGCCCTTGCCCGACATGCGCGAGTAGCGCCCGTCGAGCGTGTCCATGACCGAGCCGACGATGAAGGCGATGCCGCCGAGGAAGTAGTAGTCCTCGTAGACGAGCACGGCGGCGACGAGGTTCAGCGCCAGGCCCGTGAGCGAGATCGCGTTCGGGGTCAGGCGCGACTCGATCAGCGCGTTGCGGGCGCGCTCGCGCCGCTCTGCGAAGGGGGTCGAGCTCACGTCAGGATCGCTGGACGACGGCGCGCTGCCCGAAGGTCCACACCGCGGGGCGGGTGCGGGCGAGCTCGCGTGCGACGAGGGCGGACATGCCGGCCGTGGCGGCGCCGAGGACGGCGTCCATGAGGAAGTGGTTGCCGGTCGCGACGATGACGTAGGTCACGACGACGGGATATCCCCACCAGAACCAGCGCGCAACCCGCGTCCGCACGAGCTGGGCCAGCGACCAGCCGATCATCAGCGCGAACGCGACGTGCATCGACGGGACGGCGGCGTACGGGTTGAACATCGCGTTGACGCCGTCGCTGGAGGGCGCGACGCCCGTGAAGTCGCTGACCGAGTCGACGAAGCCCCACTCGGGGAAGAACCGGGGCGGCGCGGTCGGGTACAGGATGTAGCCGACGAGCGCGAGGATCATCGCCGTCATCATCATGTTGCGCACGAAGTAGAAGCTCTGGTTGCGCAGCAGGTAGATCCATACGAGCGACCCGACGGTGACCGTGGTCTGCGCGTTGAGGTAGACCCACGAAGCGCCGTCGACGAGCAGGCCCGACCCGCCGCTCCACGCCTGGATCGTGGGCTCGACGAAGAAGCCGAGCGTCTGCTCGAGGTCGATGATCCCGCGGGCGTTGTCGAACGCGGCGGTGGCCACGCCGGGGTCGTCGGCGAAGCCGCGCACGAGGCTGTAGCCGTAGTACGCGGCGAAGAACAGGGCGAACTGCCGCACGACGTCGAACGGTCCGTGCGGGAGCAGCCTGAAGAGCCTGGCGACGGGGCGGAGACGGGCCATGGCGGACACGATCCTACCGGCGCTCGGTGTCCTCACTGCAAGCCGGGCCGTGCTCGACGATCCGCAGCGGGTCGAATCGCGCCTCGACGCGGATGGCGCCCGGGCGCTGCGCGCGCACGAGCGTCCAGTCGCCGTCGGCGGCGCGCTCGACGCACGCGGACCCCTTCGTCACCTGCCAGTACGGCGTCCACCTGACGCGCACCAGCACGGGTCCCTCGCGCCGGGCCTGGAGCGTGAAGCTCGCCGGCCCGAGGCGCCGGACGCGGGCCCCGCTGCCCGTCCGCGTCAGCGAGCGCGCCCCCTCCACCGCGTAGACCTTCCAGTGCGCGTCGTCGTAGACGGGCTTGAGGAACGGCAGGCCGCTCTCGATCAGCCGCCGCTCCTGCTCGGCCGCCGGGTCGAGCGGGACGTCGGGCAGCGCCACGTAGCGGACGCCGTTCTCGCGCAGCCAGAACTGGTAGCGCTCGGCCGTCAGCTCGCCGCGCCTGCGGAAGAGCGGGTTGTACTTGACGTCGAGCTGGGCCTCCCAGCCGCGGGCCAGCGGATAGCGGCGCGCGACGTGCACGGACTCCCAGTGCATCCGCGTGAACGGGATCTCGACGCGGGTGGCGGCGTCCGCGCGCGGCTCGAGGAAGTCGAGCAGCGGCTGGTAGAAGGCCAGCTCGGACGAGGGGTCGGTCGCGCCCTTCTCGGTCTCCCGGATCGGGCCCCACCACTGGTAGACGAGCAGTGGCAGCGCCGCGGCGGCGATGACGCGCGGGCTGGCGCGGCCGACGAGCGCGCAGGCGAGCAGCGGCCCGGCGAACATGGCCGCCAGGCGGGTGGCGTTGCTCCCCATCGGGGTGGCGATCGCGAAGGCGGCGACGGTGGCCGCGGCGTAGAGCAGCGCGCCGGTCTTGAGCGTCCGCTCGGTGCCGGGGAGCAGGCGCCAGGTCACGACGGCCGCGGCGATGACGGCGGCGGCGGCCCAGAAGCCGAAGGGCTGGCTGCCGCCCTCGGGGAAGGCGACGGCGAGCGCGAGCGCGGGCGCCAGCGCGCCGGCCGCGACGCCGACGCCCACCTTCTCGCGGCGCGCCAGCGCGTGCGCGACGCCGGCCATCGCGAGGAAGAGCCCGGCGACGGGGCTGGCGGCGGTGGTGACGACGGCGAGCGCGGCGGCCGTCTTCGTCCTCCTCGATCGCAGGGCGAGCAGCGCCGCGAGCGCGAACGTCACGCCGAGCGCGAAGGTCAGCCGGCCGATGAGGAGGTCGGTCGCGGTGGCGGCGGCGAACCAGTACGTCCCGGCGGTGGCCCGCTCGCCCCAGTGGTCGCGGGCGAGCTTGGCGAAGAGCGCCGCGCTGGCCACGGCGGCCAGCGCGCCGACGACGCGCGGGCCGATGAGCGCGGCGAGCGGCGGGAAGATCAGGCTGTAGCCGGGCGTGTGATGGCCGGCGTACCACTGGGCGTTGAAGAGCGTGAAGCCGTGGTGCTCGAAGAGGCCGGTCCGGTAGACCTGCGCGGCGAGGTCGGGCGTCGCGGGGCCGAAGAGCAGCCACGCCAGCGCGAGGAGCGCGCTCAGTGCGGCGGGGCCGGTGACCCCCAGATGTGCAGTCAGTCGTCGGTGCATCGCGGTGACGTCGCGCGGATGCGGCCGAGCGCGAATCGCGTTCCCACCTCGATGCGCCCCCTCGCGCGCACCCGCACGCGCGTCCATCCCCCGGGCGCCGGCTCCACGCAGCCTTCGCCCTCCAGTAGCGCCCAGTATGGCGTGAACCGGACCCTGATCGTGTTCGTCCCGGGTTGGGATGCGTTAAGGACGAACCCCTCCGGCTTGAGCTCGGTGAGCGTGGCTCCGCCCTCGGCCAGCGGCCTGACGTCGGCGGTCGCGAAGACGCGCCAGCGCTCGGTGCGCAGCACCTCGCGCAGCGGTCGCGGGTCGGCCAGCGCCAGCGTCTTCTCCTCCTCGCCGGACTCGTCCATCGGCAGCTGGAGCGGCACCGCGACGTAGCCGATCGCGTTCTCGTAGAGCCAGCCCGCGTAGCGCTCGGGCGTGAGGCGCCCCTCGTAGAAGAGCTCGTTGCGCTCGATGTCGAGCTGGCGCTCCCAGCCGCGGGAGATGGGGAGGCGGCGGGCGAGGTGGAACGCCTCGCCGTGGCTCTGCGTGAAGGGGATCGCGACGCGCGCGGGCTGGCGCGCCTCCAGGAAGTCCGCCACCGGCGCGTAGAAGGCCGCCTCGGTCGAGGGGTCGTCGTGCGCGCGCAGCCAGTCGCGGACCGCCGGCTGCAGCGCCCAGTAGGCGATCGGCAGGGCCAGCGCGGCGAGGACGACCTTCCGCCGCGGCCACAGCGCGAGGATCGCCACCGGCCCGGCGAGCAGCGTGCCGAGGCGCGCGGCGTTGCCGCCGATCGGCGTCGGGATGGCGAACGCGGCGAGGGCGACGAGGGCGTAGAGCGCGGCGCCGATCCGCACCGCCCGCCACTCCCGCGGCGCGGCGACGGCGACGACGACGCCGAAGACGAACGTCGGGAGGAAGGCGCTGAAGACGAACGGGAACGTCCCGCCCTCCGGGAACGCGACGACGACGAAGAGGACCGGGGCGACGGCGGAGACCACCAACGCGGCCCCTGCGCGGCCGGCGGTGGGATCTCGTTCGCGCGCCGCCCCCCACAGGGCCGCCCCGGCGAGCGCGGCGAAGGCGGCCGCGACCGGGCTGGCGAGCGCGGTGAGGAACCCTCCTAGCGCGGCGAGCCACGGTCTTCCCCGCGCCGCCGCGAGCACGGCCCCGGCGGCGAAGCCGGCGCCGAGCGTGAAGGCCAGCCGGCCGCTGACGAGGCTGGCCATGATCCCGGGCACGAACGCGAGGCCCGCGACCCTCCCCCGCTCGTCGCCGCACAGCGCGGCGACGCACGCCGTCGCGAGCACCGCCGCGATCGCCGCGACGAGCCGGGGCCCGAGCAGCGCCCCGAGCGGCGGGAAGAGGACGCTGTAGCCGGGCGTGTGGTGCCCGCCGTACCACGCGGTCGAGAAGAGCGTGAAGCCCTCCCGCTCGAACAGGTCGGTCCGGAACTGCTGGGCGGCCAGGTCCGCGCTCGGCGGATCCCAGGCCAGGTAGACCGCAGCCGCCGCGGCTGCCACCGCGGCGGGCGCGATCCAGGCGGGCCGTCGAGCTACCGCGCGCTCGCCAGGTCGACGGAGAAGAAGACGGAGCCGCGGGCGTAGCGGCGGGCGACGCCGACGCGCCGGAACCCGGGCGAGAGCAGCGTGGCGCGGTGCGACGGGGAGGCCAGCCAGGCGCCGACGATCGCGCCGGCGTCGCCGCTCACGGGCAGCGGCACCTGGGCGAGCGTCTCGCCGACCGAGCGGGCGCGGACGTAGCGGCGGACCCGCGGGCCCATCGCGCCGTGCGAGAAGTCACCGGTCGCCGCGATCGAGCGGCTCTTGGCGTCGGCGGCGCGCGCCAGCCCGCGCGAGGCGCGCAGCTTGCGCAGCCCGCTCGAGGCGCGGAACGCGTTCAGCTTGCGCAGGACGGACCGCTCGACGCGGTCGTGCTTCGGCGACTGCGCGGCGGCAGGCGTCGTCGTCAGCGTTGTCAGACCGACCGCGAGTGCGGCCGCGCGGCGAAAGCGCATGGTCCAAAGCTCCCTTCGTCGAGATGTGGCGAAGGCGGCATCTGGGCCACCAGGGCGGAAGGCGGGCACCCTAGCGAACGACCCGGCATAGGGTTCCCCCTCGATGCGCACGCTCCTGCTCGGCGAAGCCCTCGTCGACCTCATCTGCGAACGCCCCGTGTCGCACATGCACGACGCGGACGGATTCGTCCCCCACTTCGGCGGCGCGGTGGCGAACGTCGCGGTGGCCGCGGCGCGCAAGGGGGCGAGCGTCGCGCTCGCCGGCGGGGCCGGCGCCGACCCGTGGGGCGAGTGGCTGCGCGACCGGCTCGAGCGCGAGGGCGTCGGGCTCGAGTGGTTCGGCCTGCAACCCGGCGTGTCGACGCCCGTCGCCTTCGTCACGGTGGACGTGCTCGGCGAGCCCTCGTACGTCATCTACGGCGACACGATCCAGGCCGTCATCGAGGCGCTCGAGGGCAGGCTCGACGAGGCCGTCGACGCCTGTGACGCGCTCTTCGTCACCTCGAACACGCTCGTCGGCGAGCGCGAGCGCGCCCTGACCCGCGCGGCGCGCGAACGGGCGCTCGAGCAGGGCAAGCCCGTCCTCGTCGACCCGAACCTGCGGCTGCACCGCTGGCCGACGCCGGCCCAGGCGGCGAGCGAGGCGCGCGGCCTGCTGCGCGATGCCTTTCTCGTCAAGTGCAACGGCGAGGAGGCGCGGCTGCTGACCGGCGAGGACGAGCCCGAGGCGGCGGTCGAGGGGCTGCTGGCGGCGGGGGCGCGGCACGCCGTGGTGACACGCGGCGCGGGCGGCGCCGTCGTCCGCGGCGGCGGGATGCGGCTCGACGTGCCCGGCGAGCCCGCGAACCCGATCAGCACGGTCGGCGCCGGCGACGTCTTCATGGGCACCGTGATCGCCGGGCTGGCGGCGACGGACTTCTACCCGGCGGCGATCGCCGCGGCGATGCGCGACGCGGTCGTCGAGGGCGCGCGGGCGACCGAGCGGTGGGGCGCGCTCGCCTGACGCGCATCCGCGAGCGCCTGCGCTCGGCGTACGGGACGCCGTCGCTGCCGCCGCACTTCGCGCCGCTCGACGAGCTGATCCTCACCGTGCTCAGCCAGTCGACGAACGACCGCAACCGCGACGTCGCCTACCTGCGGCTGCGCGAGCGCTTCGGCGGCTCGTGGGAGGCCGTCCGCGACGCGCCGGTGGAGGAGGTCGAGGAGGCGATCCGCCCGGGCGGGATCTCGAAGGTCAAGAGCGAGCGGATCCAGGCGATCCTCGACACGATCGGCGACCCCCTCTCGCTCGACGGCCTCGCCGACCTGCCCGTGGCCGAGGCGAGGGACGTCCTCACCGCGCTGCCCGGCGTCGGCCGCAAGACGGCGGCGTGCGTCCTGCTCTTCTCCTTCGGCGCCCGCGACGTCCCGGTCGACACGCACGTCGGCCGCGTCGGCCAGCGCCTGGCGCTGCTGCCCGAGGTCGCGAGCTTCGACCGCCTCCACGACGCCATGCTCGAGCTCACGCCGCGCGGCGCCGAGCTCGAGCTGCACGTCAACCTGCTGCGCCACGGGCGCCGGACCTGCCACGCGCAGCGCCCGGCGTGCGGGCGCTGCGTGCTGCGGCGGTCGTGCCCCAGCCGGCGGGTCTAGTGGTGGTCGTGGTGCTTCGTGCCGCTCTTCGCGATGCCGCGGCTGATGATGTAGCTGAACGAGAGGATCGTGATCAGGATCCACACGAGCGACGGCTCGATGTCGTCGGCGGACAGGCCCGCGATCATCACGCCGATGATCGTCAGCAGCCAGACCGCGAACTCGCTGGACTTGAAGAACTCCTTCGTCTCCGGCGTGCGGATGTGACGCCGCGCGAAGTCGGCCACGTCGGTGCCTCCTCCGCCGCCGCCGGAGCTGTGGCTCCCGCCGCCGTACCCCTGCTGCGGGTAGCTCTGGGTGGGCTGCTGCGGCGGGTACGCCCCGCCGGGCGGGCCCTGCGGCGGCACGCCGTGCGGCTGCTGGGGCGGGTAGTTCGGGTCGCCGCCGGGCGGCGGGCCTGGGGTGGTGCTCATGTCACTGGCTCCCTTGTCGGTGTGACAGGCTCCTGCGGCGCTACCCAAGCGGGCGCATGACCACTCGTCACCCCACCACCGTCTGGTACCTGGAGATGGCCTCGCCGCAGGCGCTCGCGCGCCGCGACGGCCCGGGCACGGTCACGCGCAGCACGGTCCCGCTCGGCGCGCTCAACCGCTTCTTCTACGAGGAGGTCGGCCGCGACTTCGACTGGGTCGACCGCCTCGGGTGGACGGCGGAGGAGTGGCAGGGCTGGGCCGAGCGCACGGAGCTGTGGCTCGTCCACGACCGCGGGACGCCCGCCGGCTACTCGGAGCTCGAGCCGCGCGGCGACGGCACCGTGGACGTCGCCTTCTTCGGGATCCTCCCGTCGTTCCGCGGCCGCGGCCTCGGCGGCCAGCTGCTCACGCGGGTCGTCGAGCGCGCGTGGGACCTCGGCCCCGAGCGCGTCACCGTGAACACGTGCGCGCTCGACGGCGCGTACGCCCGCGCGCACTACGAGCGGCGCGGCTTCGCGCTGGTCCGCGAGACGACCGAGCAGCGCGGCCGGCGCTAGGCCGCGCGGCGCAGCAGGCCCGTTGCGACGCCCGCCGCGTAGGCGACCTGCGAGGTGGCCACCCGGCCGAGCTGGCGGCGCCGCAGTCCCGCGGCCATCAGCTCGCGGTACAGCCCGCCCGGGGCGAGCATCGGCCCGCGCCCGCGCGCCCGGCGGGCACGCTGGTAGGTGACCGCGCCGATCCCGTAGGCGGCGTGCTGGCGCAAGAAGCCGGCGGCGGAGAGGTCGTTGTGGTGGTGCACGACGGCCGCGGGCTCGAGCACGATCGGGAAGCCGGCCTCGGTGATGCGCGCGCACAGGTCGCGGTCCTCCGCGGCGGCGTGGGGGAACCGCTCGTCGAAGCCGCCGACGGCGTGGAAGACGTCGCGGCGCACCGCCATGTTGGCCGACGGCACGAACGCGATCGGGGCCTGGCGGCGGACGGTCTGCTGCACGACGACGTCGAGCACGAGGTGGCTCGCCTCGGCCCACCCGTTGTGGGGCAGCGCGTTGACGAAGCGCCCGCCGACCAGCGCGTCGGGCTGGGCCTCGACGCGGTCGAGCAGCAGCCGCGCCCACGCCCGGTCCGGCGTGCAGTCGTCGTCGGTGAAGGCGAGCACGCGGCCGCGCGCGACGAACGCGCCGCGGTTGCGTGCCACCGCCGGCCCGCCGCGCGTCGCGCGCAGCACGCGGACCGGCAGCCCGTCGGGAACGACCGGGTCGGCGACGTCCTCGCCGTCGAGCACGACGACCACCTCGTACGTCGAGCGGTCGAGGTCGCCGTCGGCGATCGCGCGCAGGCAGCGCTCGACCGGGCCCGGGCGATGGCGCGTGGGGACGACGACGGACAGGCGTGGGGCGGCGGCCACGGCGCCAGTGTGACGCCTCCCGCGCGGCGCCGCTCTCTCGCCGTCGCCCCGCAAGCCGTCTTGAAGGCCACGACAGATCTGCCATACTGAGACGCAGATTTTTCACGTCCCACAGGAGCAAGCGAACCCATCATGGGCAAGACCATCGGAATCGACCTGGGCACGACCAACTCGTGCATGGCCGTCCTCGAGGGCGGCGAGCCGACCGTCATCCCCAACGCAGAGGGCGGGCGCACCACGCCGTCCGTCGTCGCCTTCACGCAGGGCGGCGAGCGACTCGTCGGCACCGTCGCCAAGCGGCAGGCCGTCACCAACCCTGGGCGGACCGTCTTCTCGATCAAGCGCTTCATGGGCCGCAAGGAGGCCGAGGTGCGCGAGGAGGAGTCGATCGTCCCGTACAAGGTCGTCAGCGGGCCGAACGGCGACGCGCGCGTCGACATCGACGGCACGCAGTACTCGCCGCCGGAGATCAGCGCGATGATCCTCCAGAAGCTGAAGGCCGACGCCGAGGCCTACCTCGGCGACACGGTCGACAGCGCGGTCGTCACCGTCCCGGCCTACTTCAACGACGACCAGCGCCAGGCGACCAAGGACGCCGGCAAGGTCGCCGGCCTCGACGTCAAGCGCATCATCAACGAGCCGACCGCCGCGTCGCTCGCCTACGGCCTCGACAAGGAGGCCGACCAGACGATCCTCGTCTTCGACCTCGGCGGCGGCACGTTCGACGTGTCCGTGCTCGAGATCGGCGACGGCGTGTTCGAGGTGAAGGCCACCGCGGGCGACAACCACCTCGGCGGCGACAACTTCGACAAGGCGATCGTCGACTGGCTCGTCAACGAGTTCAAGCGCGAGCAGGCCATCGACCTCTCGCAGGACCCGATGGCCCTCCAGCGGCTCTACGAGGCGGCCGAGAAGGCCAAGATCGAGCTCTCGACGGCGCAGGAGACGCAGATCAACCTGCCGTTCATCACCGCCGACCAGAGCGGCCCGAAGCACCTCGACCAGCGCATGACGCGGGCGAAGTTCAACGAGCTGACCGCGGCGCTCGTCGACCGCGTCGTGGCGCCGGTGCGCCAGGCGATGGAGGACGCGAAGGAGAAGGGCGCGGCCAACATCGACCACATCGTCCTCGTGGGCGGCATGACGCGCATGCCCGCGGTCGTCGAGAAGGTCAAGGAGCTCACGGGCAAGGAGCCGCACCGCGGCGTCAACCCCGACGAGGTCGTGGCCGTCGGCGCCGCCGTCCAGGCGGGCGTGCTGGCCGGCGACGTCAAGGACGTCCTGCTGCTCGACGTCACCCCGCTGACCCTCGGCATCGAGACCAAGGGCGGCGTGATGACGAAGCTCATCGAGCGCAACACGACCATCCCGACGAAGAAGTCCGAGATCTTCTCCACGGCCGAGGACAACCAGCCGTCGGTCGAGATCCACGTGCTCCAGGGCGAGCGCGAGATGGCGACGTACAACAAGTCGCTCGGCAAGTTCCAGCTGACCGGTATCCCGCCCGCGCCGCGCGGCGTGCCGCAGATCGAGGTCGCCTTCGACATCGACGCCAACGGCATCCTGCACGTGTCCGCGAAGGACCTCGGCACGGGCAAGGAGCAGAAGATCGAGATCAAGTCGGGCTCGGGCCTCTCCGAGGACGAGATCAAGCGCATGGTCACCGACGCCGAGTCGCACGCCGACGAGGACAAGCGCCTGCGCGAGCTGGCCGAGGCCCGCAACAACGGCGAGAACGCCGCCTACCAGGCCGAGCGCCAGCTCAAGGACCTCGCCGAGCAGATCGACGAGAGCTCGAAGGCCGACATCGAGCAGCGGATCAAGGACGTGCGCGAGTCGCTGACGTCCGAGGACGCGGCCGACATCAACGCGAAGGCCGAGGCGCTGCAGACCGCGTTCCACGCCGTCTCCGAGGCGATGTACCAGCGCGCCCAGGAGCAGGCGGCCGCCAACGGCGCGCCGGCCGACGGCGACGGCGACGGCGCGGCGGCCGACGGCGACCCCTCCGCGGAGGAGGACGTCGTCGACGCCGAGGTCGTGGACGAGGGCCGGTAGGTGGACGCGGACCCCCGCAACGCCGCGGCTCAGCCGGACGGCGCCGCTCACCCGAGCGGCGCCGCTCCGCAGGCGCCCGCCCCCGAGGCTCCCCCGGAGCCGGCCGCTCCCCCGAGCGAGCCCGCTCCGGAGGCCGCGGACGCGGTCACGGCGGACCTGGACGAGCTGACGACGAAGGCGC